>JAJFTJ010000013.1 GCA_021373015.1 Nitrospiraceae bacterium | reverse complement strand
GCAATAGCGCAAAGCGCTAGGATATCTTTATCTTTAGCCCAGTCAAGAGGCAGATTTTCTCCTGATTGTTTTATAAAACCAACTGGCTTATGTTCTGAAAAGAATATGCCTGCATCAGGGTTGTAGGTCTTGATCTCTTCTATCAAAAGATTAAGCTGTTCTTCGTCTATATTTTTTTTCTTTGTGATCAAAATAATATGAGCACGTCTGATTTCTTTAAGGGGTTCTCTAAGAATACCCATAGGAAGAAGTTTTCTGTTCCCGAACGGATTTTCGGCATCGATTAGCAAAATATTTTTATCCCTGTATAATTTCCAGTGCTGGAATCCATCGTCTAGTATGAATACGATTTTATCAGAGTCTGCTTTGATATTATCCAGAGCAAACATTCCTCCTTTATATCTGTCAGCGGATTTTATTATCGGAACATCTTTCAGCTTTTTGCCCATTAAAACAGGTTCATCTCCAAAAAGCATGTATGATGGAAAATTTTCTGCAGGAGTCTTGTTTTCTACAAAACACGGATCTTTTGCCCTGCCTTTATATCCCCTTGTGAGCACCACGGGGAACATCCCTTTGTTTTTTAAATTTTCAGCAAGAGCGATTACTGCAGGTGTTTTTCCTGTGCCTCCAGTAGTGATATTGCCGATGCTTATAACCTTGCAGGGAAGGCGCTTCTGATTTTTAATGGAGTAATATTTTTTTGCTGAACAGCCCACAAAGTATAAAAGTTCAAAAAGTGTCATAGGGTATATTACCAGAATAATTTTGGAAGAGAAATATCAGTTTCTGATATATTTTTTAATTTCTGATACTGCCCGGTCAACTGCTCCTGCTTTTTCATTGTAGAGCTCCTTTGCCTTTGAACCAAATGCATTTCTTTTTTCAGGCGAGCTAAGAAGCTCTTTTAGTTTTTCATAGAGGTCTGTACGAGATGCCTCGATTGCCGCTTTCTTTTTATAGAATTCCTTTGTAAAAGGGAAATTATGCGTACTTGGTCCGCACACTATTGGCTTTGCCCAGAAAGCAGGTTCAAGGAGATTTTGTCCGCCGTGATCAATAAAGCTTCCACCTATTATTGCAATGTCTGCTATGGCATAGACTGATGAAAGCTCTCCTACAGCATCAAGAATCACTACATGCCCTTTTATCTTTGATGCTGCATCAAGGCGATCCATGTCTGTACGTTTAATACAATTGATTTTTTTTTCTTTTACTAGTTCCTCTGCCTCTCTGAATCTAGCAGGATGTCTTGGAGCAATGATCAGATTTAATTCAGGAATATCAGACACTAATTTTTTATATACTGAAAGAATAAGTTCTTCCTCGCCTTTGTGTGTGCTTCCTGCGATTATGACAGGAGAAGGAAGAAGTCTTGTCCATGGCAGCAGATTCTCAGAAGGTTTTGTGTCGAATTTGAAATTCCCCGGTATTTTTATTCTGTCTTCAGAAGCGCCGAGAGCCTTTATCCGCTTTGCATACACAGAATCCTGCATGCAGAAAAGATCGATAGATCTTATGATTTTCTTCATAAAAAATCTTATTTTCATGTAGCCATCGAAAGACTTTTCAGAAATCCTGCCATTCATTATGATCGCCGGGATATTCTGTTTTTTGAAAAAAAGCAGAATATTAGGCCAGAGCTCTGTTTCCATTGTGATGAACAGGACTGGTCTGGTTTTTTTTAGTGTTCTTTTTAAAACAAATTTAAGATCAAAAGGCATGTAAATCACCTGTGTGCCGGCAGGAACTTTTTCTGATGCAATTTTTTGTCCAGTGTCTGTTATGGTGGAAACAACAATGTTTATATATGGGAATCTCTCTTTGAGTTTTTGAATGAGCGGGACTGCCGCCAATATTTCACCGATAGAAACTGCATGGATCCAGACAAGATTTGAATTATGATTAAAGCTTATGAATCCGAATTTTTCTCTGAGCCAGCGTCTTCTTATCCCCCTTGATCTTTTTGCATATTCAAAAGGAATAAAAAAAATAAGCGCGAGGCTGTAGATAAAACTATATATCAGCTGAATCATTGAATTGAAGGTTATGCAGTTTTTTGTATATCCCATTATTTTTTATGAGATCATTATGGGTTCCTGATTCTGTGATCTTTCCCTTGTCAAACACTATAATCCTATCCGCTTTTCTTACAGTAGAGAGTCTATGGGCAATAACGAATGTTGTTCTTCCTTCCATAAGTGTTTCGAGCGCCTTCTGCACCATCATCTCTGATGCCGTGTCAAGAGATGAAGTTGCCTCATCGAGTATCAATATAGGAGGATTTTTGAGTATTGCCCTTGCTATTGATAGCCTCTGTTTCTGACCTCCTGATATCCTAATCCCTCTCTCGCCTATAATGGTGTCATATCCCTGCGGAAGCTCAAGTATGAACTCATGAGCGAAAGCTGCTTTAGCGGCATTGACGATATCTTTTTCTGTTGCATCTTTTCTGCCATAAGCAATGTTTGCTCTTACAGTATCGTTGAATAAGATTATGTCCTGGCTTACTATTCCTATCAAATGTCTAAGGGATTTAAGTGAAACCCTTGATATGTTATATCCATCTATCAGTATTTCGCCTTTTATAGGATCATAAAACCTTGATATTAAGTCAACGAATGTGGATTTTCCGGCGCCGCTTTTCCCGACCAGTGCGATGATCTCACCTTTCTTAACTGAGAGATTAACGTCTTCCAAGGCATCTTCTTTTGTGTTCTCATATCTGAATGAGATGTTTTTAAATACTATTTCCTTGTCAATGTTTTTAAGTTCTGTATCTGTTCCTGATTCTTTATTTTCTGCAAGCAGCTTGTCTATCCTGTCGAGCGGTGCCCCTGCCTGATGCAGGTTGTTATTTGCATTTACTAGTCTTTTGGCCGGAGTATATATCATAAATATTGCAGTCATGAACGAGAAAAATTCTCCTGGTGTTACATTGCCTTTTATTACAAAACTGCCGCCGTACCAAATAACAAATGCTATCCCAATCCCTCCGACAAATTCCATGATTAGAGAGGTTGCCTCTACTATCCTTGTCGAACGCATAAGTTCTCGGTAATAATCCTGATTTTTCTTTTTAAATCTCGACAACTCATCTTGTTCGCGGTTGAATGACTTTATTATTTTTATTCCCATAAAGCTTTCAGTAAGTATTTGTGTTATCTCCGATATTTTTTCCAGAGCCCTTTTACTGACACTTTTTAATCTCTTGCCCAGTTTTGAAACATAATATAACGCAATCGGAAGTCCAAATATTGTTATGAGTGTCATGTCCCATCTCATATACATAGCTACACCGACAAGGGCAATTACAGTGAAACTCTCTACGAATATATCTTTAACAGTATATGCAAGAAGCCCCTGAATAGTTCCAGCATCATTGATTATTCTTGAGATCATTGCACCTGTTGAGTCTTTACCAAAAAAGCTCATTGGGAGAACAGTGGCGTGTTCGTAAAGACTGTTTCTTATGTTTCTTACTATCTTCAAGCCAACAGACCTCATGAGATAAGACTGGCAGAATGCAAATATGCCCCTTGCGATATAGACAACAAACACAGCAATTGCAATCATAACAAGATATTCGCTGTTTTTCTCTACAAATACCTTGTCAACGGCAGGTTTTACGAGATATGCAAGCGCTCCGTTCATGCCTGATGCGAAGACGCTGCATATGGCGGCAATGATTATTCTTCCCCAGTATGGTTTTGAAAGCGCGAGTATTCTGTTTATAGTTTTCACGATGTCATCTCAATTATCATATCTGCAACACGCTGCGAAGGTTTTTTGCCTGCAAATGATCTTTTTAATTCCTTGAAGTGCGCAATCATATTTTTTCTGTATTCCCCATTCATGGTAATTTTTTTAAGTTCGTCCATAATATTTTTTGCACTTACATTTTTTTGAAGCAGTTCCTTTACAACCTGTTTGTCAGGAATAATGTTTATAATCGATATGTATTTTATATCAACTATGAGTTTTCCTATGAAATAGCTTAACCGAGAGAGCTTGTATATAACAACCAGAGGTGTTTCCAGGAATGCAGACTGAAGCGTTGCAGTTCCTGATGCAATAACTGCAGCATCAGAAACAGCAAGAGACTTTATTGCATTTTCTCTGTTAATCAGAACTCTCTCATTTTTCAGACTGCAGAAATAATCATCATATTCTTCTGTATAAATATTTGGAGCCAAGGGCATTATTAGCTGATATTTATCTGGGTACTCAGCATTAATAGCAATTGCAGCATCAAGCATTACAGGAAGCAGTGATTTCAATTCATGAGGTCTGCTTCCAGGGAGAAGCGCTACAACAGGTTTGTCTGGTTTAAGCCCGAGTGTTTTTTTGATATTTTCCTTTGCAGTTTCTGAAGATGCAATTTCAGAAGCCAACGGCTCGATCTCCTCAAATGCAGGATGTCCTACGAATTCGCATTCAGCGCCTAGTTTAGTGTATATCTCTTCCTCAAAAGGAAGAATAACAGCAATTCTGTCAGAGAGATCGGCTATGGTATTTGCCCTTTTTTTCCGCCATGCCCAGACCTGCGGGCTTACATAATATAGAATCTTAATGTTTTTCTTTTTAGCGATCTTGGCAAGTCTGATATTGAAATCAGGATAGTCTATAAGAACAATTAAATCTGGAGAAAGATCAGACAATGCCTTAACAGCAAGATCGAATGTCTTTTTCAATTTTTTATATGCCGCGATAACCTCTGATATTCCGAATGCGCTTGCAATGCCGGCGATGATTTCAACTCCGGCTTGTCTCATTCTATCTCCGCCTATGCCTATTATGCGGATATCAGGTTGTTTTTCCTTTAAAGCCTTGGCGAGCAGAGAGCCGTATAATTCTCCTGAGCTCTCGCCGGTAACGATCATTATAGTCTTCATAATAAGCCCGCTTTTTCTGATTGAAACGCAGAATCCGTGCTAATCATTAATTATTTTAGAAATTTCCTTTATTGTTGATTCTTCAAGCGAAGGATACATAGGCAGAGATAGAACTTCCTTTGCTGCTTTTTCGGTCACAGGAAAATCACCTTCCTTATGTCCGAGGAAATCCAGCGCTTCCTGAAGGTGCAGTGGAATCGGATAATAGACTACTGATGATATGCCGGCATTTTTTAATTTCAGCTGTATCTCATCTCTTTTTGGAGACATGATTGTGTACTGATGATATACATGATAATACCCGTTCTTTTCTGTCGGGCATTTTACTTTATTGGAAATAAGTTTCGTATAAAGCTCTGCGCAATTTCTTCTTTGCTTATTGTATTCGTCAATTCTCTTGAATTTAACAAGCAGTATCCCTGCCTGTATTTCATCCAGCCTGCTGTTGAAGCCTATTGTTTCATGCCTGTATGCAGCTTTTGAGCCGTGATTGCGGAGCATCTTGATTGTATCAGCCAATGATGGATCGTTAAGCGTAACCATTCCTCCGTCTCCGTATGCTCCAAGGTTTTTGCTTGGATAAAAACTGAAACAACCTGCATCCCCGAAGCTTCCTGTTTTTCTGCCGTTGACAGAAGCTCCGAATGACTGAGCACAATCTTCGATTACCTTCAAGTTATGTTTCTTTGCTATCCTCATTATCTCGTTCATCTCAGCTGGATGGCCGAATATATGCACGGGAAGTATTGCCTTTGTCCTTGCTGTAATCTTTTCCTCTATCTTTTTAACATCAATATTCAATGTCTCGGGATCTATGTCAACAAATACAGGTGTAGCGCCTGTGTAAATGATCGCTTCAGATGTTGCAAAAAAAGTGAATGGCGTTGTTATTACCTCATCGCCGTCGCCTATGCCCAGCGACTCGATTGCAAGATGAAGCGCATCTGTTCCTGATGCAACTCCCAAAGCAGAGCCTACGCCATGATATTCTGCGATCTTACTTTCCAGCTCAGAGCCCTTTGCTCCAAGGATGTAGTGAGTGCTTTCGAGTATCTCTGTGATAATATCAAAAATTTCTTTTCTGATATTGTTGAATTCTTTTTTAAGATCGACCATCGGAACCATTGTTAATTCTCCCAGTTATTTATTTTTTTATTCTTTATGTTTAATTTTTTCTGTTATATCGAGAACTATTTTCAGCGCATCTCTGCCTTCAACACCCGAAACCTTTGGTTTCTTTCTTTCTGTTACACAGCAAAGGAAATCTATCAGCTCTTCTCTTAGAGGCTCTTTCTTCTCAAGGAGCAATGCATCAGCTGACAACTTGCTGTTATCATTAAAATAAGACTTGACCTCAAGATTCTGGTAGTCAACTATTGTATAAGAATCCTTCTCAAAAACAGTAAGCATCCTCTGTCTTTCGGTAGATACTCTGCTGACACTTGCAAATGCAGAAGTTCTATTTTCGAATTCAAGCCATGCGTTGGCAAAATCTATTTTATCAGTAAGAAGGCGCTGTCCGTTTGCCCTTATTTCTTTTACAGGGGAAGGCACAAGACTCAATATTATGTCTATGTCATGTATCATCAGGTCTAGTGTTATATCAACATCTGTCCCTCTGCCGGTAAAAGGAGAATAACGCCTTGATTCAAGATACAGAGGTTTCTTTATAATTTCAGATGCCTTTATCAAGGCAGGATTGTATCTCTCAATATGTCCTACCTGCAAGATGCATTTATTTTTTTCAGCCTCATTAATAAGGCAGTCAGCCTGAGCAACATCAAATGTTATAGGTTTTTCCACTAGGACATCCTTGCCTAGCCTGAGGCACGCAAGCGCAATTTCATAATGTGAAATTGTCGGAGTAACGATGTTCACAGCGTCAAGGCTTTTTATTATATCTTTATAATTAGAATAAGCCTTGCTTTTGTATTTTGATGCGAGTTCTTCCGCCCTTTTCTTGTCAATATCTATAAGGGCTGTAAGTTTTACTCCTTCGATTTCTGAATATATTCTTGCATGATGCTGGCCAAGATAGCCTGTTCCTATAACACCAACTTTGATTGACACTTATATCCCTTTCCTTAAAAAATTATCTAGTATTTTGCACTAATAGAATGGCTTTGAGCAAGAGTCTTACTGAGGCTTTTTCTTGTATGCAGAATTCAGATAGAATTTGTCAGTTTTCTTATCTCTTCCAATTTTTTTACTGCCCTGCCTGAATCTATTGCCTCTGAAGCTCTCTCAACTCCGTCCCTGAAATTTTCCGACTTGCCTGAGACAACGAGCGCTGCAGCAGTGTTCATCAGGACAATATCTCTCTTTGGTCCTTTTTCTCCATGCAGTATCGAGACTGTGATTTCTGCATTGGCATCTTTGTCAGAGCCTTTAAGGTCGTTTTTGTTCCCCTTTTTCATCCCAAAATCTTTTGGAGAGACAGAAAAGTTTTTTACTTTATTGTCTGCAAACCTTGATATCCTTGTCTTATCGACTATTGTTATCTCGTCAAGTCCGTCTTCTCCGTGGACAACCATTGCATCTTCAGCGCCGAGATTTCCAAGAACCCTTGCCAGAGGTTCTGTTAATTTATCTGTGAATACTCCTAGTATTTGTTTTTTTGCTCCTGCAGGGTTAGTGAGAGGACCCAGAATATTGAATATAGTTCTTATCCCAATTTCTTTTCTCGGTCCGACTGCATATTTCATAGCAGGGTGAAACATAGGAGCAAATAAAAATCCGAATCCTGTCTCGAAGAGACAACTTTCAACTTTCCCAGGTTCAAGGTCTATTCTAATTTCAAGCGCTTCAAGCAGATCAGCGCTTCCGGATCTGCTTGATACAGCTCGGTTACCGTGTTTTGCAACCGGAACTCCGCATGCTGACAGGATGATTGCTGTTGTTGTAGAGATATTGAATGTGTGAGCCATATCTCCGCCTGTGCCGCATGTATCGAGTACGCCTTCAGGAGCTTTTATCTTTGCGGCTTTTTCGCGCATAATCTTTGCTGCCCCTGTTATCTCCTCCACTGTCTCGCCTTTTAATCTGAGCGCTGTCAGAAATGAACCTATCTGGGCGTCCGTAGCATTCCCTTCCATGATTTCATTCATGCATTCTGACATCTCGTTTTCAGAGAGGGTTTTTTTGTTTAGAAGATGATTGATAGCGTCTTTTATCATTGTGATGTCTCAAAATATAACGAATAATATATTATAATTCGTTATCTCAGCGCATAATTTTATCACAATACTTGACTTATTGTCATGATTTATTTAATTCTATTACTCATGCATTTTTGATTCTTCAGGAGGTTTTTCAATGACCCGCGCAACATTCAAGGGCGGAATTCATCCGCCTGACAACAAAGCGCTGACAGCAGATAGAAGTATTGAAAAGGCTGGCGTCCCAATGCGTGTTGTCATGCATATGAGCCAGCACATAGGGGCTCCATGCAAGCCTGTTGTTTCAATATATCAGGATGTGAAAAAAGGCGAACTTATAGGAGAGCCGACAGCATTCGTATCATCTCCAATACATTCATCAGTTTCCGGAAAAGTAATCGCAATTTCAGAATTCCCAAGCATAACAGGCAAGATGATTAATTCTGTTGTGATAGAAAACAACGGGAAAGAAGAATGGGCAGAATTAAAAGAAGACCCTGATTATGAAAACCTGTCAGTTGATGAACTAAGAGAAAAGATAAAGACAGCAGGAATTGTCGGAATGGGTGGCGCTGCATTCCCTACCCTAGTAAAACTTTCACCTCCAAAAGAAAAAACAATAGACACTGTAATAATTAACGGCGCAGAATGCGAACCCTATCTTACTGCTGATTACAGGATGATGATTGAAGAACCTGATGAGATAATAGAAGGACTCAAGATAATAATGAAGATACTTAATGTTGAGAGGGGTTTTATAGGCATAGAAGATAACAAGCCTCTGGCAGTTGAGGCCATGAGCAGAGCAGCCTTAAGAACAAAAGGGATTAAGGTAAAAAGTCTTGAGGTCAAATATCCTCAGGGCGCTGAGAAGATGCTGATAAAGTCTATTACCGGGAGAAAAGTTCCGCCAAAAGGACTGCCTATGGATGTTAAAGTAGTCGTGCAGAATGTTGGAACAGCTCTGGCTGTTTACGAGGCCGTAAGATACGGAAGACCATTAATAGAAAGGGTTGTTACTGTAACAGGCGAAGGGATAAAAAGACCTGCAAATCTTAAAGTGAGAATTGGCACGCTTATATCTGATTTAGTAACACAGTGCTGCAGCCTCAAGGAAAATGCATCAAAAATAATTGCAGGCGGACCAATGATGGGATTTGCGCTGTCATCTCTTGATGTTCCTGTAACAAAAGGCACATCAGGAATACTTGCGTTAACAGACGATAAAGTAGAGGAATCAGGTGAATTCGAACCGTGCATAAGATGCGGAAGATGCATTGATATATGTCCTATGGGACTCATGCCTTCGATGCTGAGCATATATTCCGAAAAAGGGTTTTATGAAGAGACAAAGTCATATAATATATTTGATTGTTTCGAATGCGGTTCATGCGCATTTGTCTGCCCTTCAAAGAGGCCGATAGTGCAGCTTGTAAGACTTGCAAAATCTCAGGTGAAACCATGACAGCAAAAGAAAATGAATTAATAGTCAGCACAAGTCCTCATATAAAAGATGAAGAATCCACTACCCGCATAATGTGGGCAGTAAGCCTTTCTCTTCTCCCTGCTTTTTTCATGGGAGTTTATTTCTTCGGACCAAAGGCTTTATTCATAACAGCCTTGTGTATGTTGATTTCGGTGCTTTCAGAATATGTAATGCAGAAATTATCAGGCAAAAAAATAACAATAACTGACGGAAGCGCTGTGCTCACAGGTCTTTTGCTCGGGTTGAACATGCCTCCTTCATTATTGTCCATCAATCCTTTCACGATTCATATCCCGGTTATAGGTGCGATAGTTGCGATCATCATAACAAAGCAGCTTTTTGGAGGGATTGGATACAATATATTTAATCCAGCACTTATAGGAAGGGCATTTGTACTCATATCATTTCCAAAGGCGATGACAATCTGGTCAGAGCCTACAGCAGCATTCTTTGCGCTTGATGCAAAAACAACAGCAACCCCCTTAGGCATTCTGAAAGAAGAGGGCATAACAAGATTAATCGAAGTCTTTGGAGACAAGAGCAACTTATATGCGCAGCTGTTTCTCGGTTATAGAGCAGGTTCAATCGGCGAGACATCAGTGCTGGCTTTATTAATAGGAGCAGCATTTCTTTTATATAAGAGATATATAACATGGCATATTCCTCTTTCATATCTTGCAACATCAGCATTGCTCGCATGGATATTCGGAGGCAAAAATCCTTTAACAGGCAATATCGCATTTTTCACAGGAGATCCGATAGTCCATCTTTTAAGCGGCGGCCTAATACTCGGCGCATTTTTTATGGCAACAGACTATGTAACATCTCCTTCTATTAGAAGAGGACAAATTGTTTTTGGAACAGGCTGCGGCATACTCACTATGCTGATAAGAATAAAAGGCGGCTATCCTGAAGGGGTAATGTTCGCAATACTCCTAATGAATTGTTTCACTCCGCTGATTGACAGGGCTATGAGGTCAGAGGTTTTCGGCTCTATAAGGAAAAAAGAGCTATGAGAGAAATGTTAAAGATAACATTCAGCCTGGTGATAATATTTGTTATAGCGGGGTTTATTATGGCTAGTGTTTTTGCAATAACAGCGCCTGTTATAAAAGAGAAAAAGGAGCAGGAAGAGACGCTTGCAAGAAAGGCAATGATGCCTGATGCAGATGCTATTGTGGAAGCCGGAGAGTGGAAGCCTTTTGGGAAAAAAGGAAAATATTTTGAAGGCAAAAAAAACGGCGAGACAATAGGATATCTTATTACAACATACGGCAAAGGATATTCAAGTTACATAAATGTGCTTGTCTCAGTTGACAAAGAGATGAAGGTGAAAGGCATAAGCATACTAGGTCATGGCGAGACGCCTGGGCTTGGCGATGAGATAGAACAGGAGTATTTCAAAAAACGTTTTGAGTCCAAGATGATAGACCAGCTTGAGGTGGTAAAGGTTGAAGGCACAGATAAAATACAGGCGATCTCAGGCGCAACAATTTCTAGCAGAGCTGTTACAAACAGCGTTAAGGATGCGGTAAAACTCCTCAAAGAGAAATATTCCGGAGCAAAAAATGAACAGTAAAAAGATAAGTTATCTTGCGTTAATCAAAAATGGAATTTTTTCAGAGAATCCGATATTCAGAGTCGCGCTAAGTCTCTGTCCTGCAGTTGCTGTTACGAATAGGCTCAAAAACGGATTCATGATGGGTGTTGCAGTTGTATTTGTTCAGATAATGGTGAATATCACTGTATCGCTTATAAGAAAGTTTATTAACCCGAAGGTAAGAATCCCTGTATATATGTTTATCATTGCAACATGGGTCACTGTAACTGACCTTACGATGGCTGCTTATTTCAGGGATGTCTATGCGCAGATGGGTTTGTACATAAAGTTGATAGTAGCGTTTGCAATAATACTGTCAAGGGCAGAGATATTTGCAAGCAAGAACAAGACTGTGCCGTCACTGGTCGACGGACTCGGAGTAGGATTAGGATTTCTGCTTGCTCTGGTTGTTATAGGATTTTTCAGGGAACTCTTGGGAAAGGGATCGGTATGGGACATCCCAATAGTTAATGCAAAGCCTCTTCTGATTATGGTTCTTCCAACAGGAGGGTTTTTTGCGGTGGGAATTCTCATGGGTATTTTCAACTGGATAGACATTAAATTTTTTGGCGGAGCGCCTCAGACGCCTAAGGGTCATTAGGAGATAAGACATGGAATTTACACAACTCTTTGAGATATTTATTGCAGCATCCCTTATAAATAATTTTGTTTTCACAAAATACCTTGGTCTTTGTATATTCTTCGGAGTAACAAGAAGAATGGATACTGCGATAGGCATGAGCATCACATTTACATCTGTGATGATAATCAGCGCTGCGCTGAACTGGATAATATATAAATTCATAATGGTTCCACTCGGACTGGGTTTTCTTGAAATAGTAATATTCATCGGAGTTGTCGCAGGATTTGTTCAAGCAGCAGATACTATAATGAAAAAAATTTCCCCTGGACTTTATTACAGGCTTGGCATCTACCTTGCGCTTATTACCACAAACTGCATTATACTTGCTGTTCCTCTTGAGAATGTCTCATCAGGATACGGGTTCATACAGAGCATGGTTTTTGGTTTTGGTTCAGGTGTGGGTTTCAGCCTTGCGATGATAATCATGGCAAGCATAAGAGAAAGGCTTGAGGTTGCAAATATTCCAAAGGCATTTCAGGGACTGCCTATATCATTTATAGTCACTGGTCTAATAGCTCTGGCATTTCTCGGGTTTGCAGGACTGATTACTCTATAGATAAATAAAATTATTTTTGGAGAATAAATCAAGCAGATGACAAAAAAGGTTTTTATAACAACCGTCATATTTTTTCTGATATTTTCTGCATCAGCTCATGCAGGTGTTGGCGGTGAGATCGATGTCAGTGGTCCGATAGATATCACACAGATATTGTTTTTCACATTATTGTTCCTTGTTGGACTTGGAATAGTTTTTGGGATTGGGCTTGCCTTTGCAGCAGCAAAGTTCGCTGTTAAGACAGACCCTAAAGTCGAACAGGTGAGAGACGTACTTCCGGGCGCTAACTGCGGAGCATGCGGATTTGCAGGATGTCAGGGTTATGCCGAAGCTGTTGCAACAAATCCTGACATTGCCACGAATCTCTGCGCTCCAGGAGGAAAACATACAGCAGAAGAGATAGCGAGGATCACAGGCAAAGCTGCTGTAACAACAGAGCCTATTTTTGCAAGGATAATGTGCCAGGGCGGCTGGTCTAAATCAGTAAAGAGATTTAAATACGAAGGCGTTCAGGACTGCAGGGCAGTGATCCTTGCAGGCGGCGGGGACAAGGCATGCAGATACGGATGCCTTGGATACGGCACATGCGAGAGAGTATGTCCTTTTGATGCAATTAAAATGACAGAAGACCACCTTCCATTTGTTGATATCAAAAAATGCACTGGATGCAGAAAATGCGAACAGGCATGTCCGACAAAAGTCATAGAAGTTTTGCCTGCGTCAAAAGAAGTTCTTGTAACATGTCATTCAAAAGACAAAGGACCCGAGACAAAAAAGAACTGCACAATAGGATGCATTGCATGCGGAATGTGTCTTAAAGTGTGTCCGTTCAATGCTCCTGTAATGACTGATAATCTTGCGAGAATAGATATAAGCAAATGCAAAGTCTGCGGCTTGTGCGTTCCGAAATGCCCTACAAAAGCTATTACTGATTTTATCCCTCACAGGTCAAAAGCATTTGTAATGGACAACTGCATCGGCTGTCAGATATGTACAAAAGTCTGTCCTGTTAATGCAGCGTCAGGCGAATTAAAGAAGAAGCATGTTATAGACAAAGATAAGTGCATTGGCTGCGGAATCTGCACGGAGAAATGTCCTGTACAGGCAATCAACGGCACATTCAATGCGCCTGAGATTTTTGAAAAGGCAAAAGAGAAGAAGACAAAAATAGCTTCCTGATATTTATTTCTGATTTTATACTTTATATTCCTTTTTAAAAAACAACTCTGAACTTGTTTTTGGTATAATAAAACCCTTTGGAGGGGTGGCCGAGCGGTTGAAGGCGACGGTCTTGAAAATCGTTGTAGGGGCAACTCTACCGTGAGTTCGAATCTCACCCCCTCCGCCATTCATGTTGTCCTTGTAATTCTCTGAAAATTTGTCTTATACTGCTTTTGGTGAGAGAAAATAACGACATAAATGGAAATACGGGATGTGTCCCTGATAAAACTACGGGATGTGTCCCTGATAAAACTAAAATTATACTATTTATTATTCTGCCAAATCAGCAATTTTAGACCCTGTAATAGTTATTGATACACTAGGCATAGTTGCCATGCCTCCAGAGACTTGAAAGTTATTGCCAGACAACTTTCCAGAGAGACTGAGGTTGAATTGCTTTATCGGTCCTAGTACAGAATTGATAGGGCCTCTGTAGTGTTTTACTTCCACAGATGCTTTAATACCATCTCCGTAATAATCAAGGTGGCCGCGATATAGATAGGTTGCGTCAGCTCCGTTTACCGATCCGTCTTTAACAACAACAATCCCCTCCCCAAACGTATTATTATTAGCTACGAATGAGACTAAGTAAATGCCAGAGATCATTTACACCCTCCTTTCAGAATTGATTTCAATTTAAAAAAATCGTCCTTACTGCTTGGAAACTCAGCCAATACTCTCTTCACTTTATCATTGATTCCTTTATTGGATGTTAGGGAAGATACAATATCTGGGAGCTTATCTGCATCATCAACACTTAAAACAATTTTTTCTATATCAGAATGTTTTATATCCAGAGATTTAAGAAAAGAGTAAAATAAGTTGTTATTCAAATGCGTAAAATCTGTTGCTTGTTGATAATTGGCTTTTGATTTGGATGCAGCGGAGATAGCTGGTTCCACTGGATATTTGTTAAGGATATTGCGTTGGGAGTTTTGTAGCACCTCAAGCCATGAAGCATCATCTTTAAAATCGGAAGGAGCATATAATGCTTCTCTTTTCCAAATTAAAATATAAAAAAAGCCGCACACCAGTAGCACTGGATATCCGATAACAAACCAAATTAAGATATTCTGAATTTCGGTTGATAGAAATGGTAGCACTGCTGTCATGGCCACATCAGAAAGACTAGCGAATGTAGCGATAAGTGTCAAAGGGTTTTTTATAATCTCTTGCTTCTTCATGGTGATTTTGGTCTATTCATGGAATTAATAATATACCTGGAAGCTCCCAGCATTCTCTTTTCAGTTTCTTCAACATCATGTCAAATTATAGTAATCAAGGTTGCTGTAGTCAAGCAGAAGATATTACAAAACAATCGAAAATGGCAGAGAGGATTTTGTAGGGATTGTCTCTGCTGCTCTATGCCGTGTAATATAATAATTTACGCAGCAATCAATCATGAGATACAATGCCTATATTTGAGTATAAATGCGAAAAGTGCGGCGAAGAGTTCGGATTTTTTCAAAATACACACCGCCATTTTTAATTTTCTCCTTGTAAACCGCAATCAAATTTCCTATACTTTCATTGCGTTGAGCAGTTTTTAAAGAGACTAAAACAGTATTATTTTTTGGAGGGTTTATGAAAAATACATTCAGGATTATTTCAGTTTTAATTATCTCCTTTGCTTTTTGCATAACTGGTTTTGCCGCAGATACACAGCCGCCTTTTAAATCAGTCCAGCCTAAAACATCTCTCAATCCAAAGACAGCCACTATCGATATAGGAGTGGCGGGGCTGAAAATCGATTCTCTAAAACTTAAAGAATCAGCAAGTTCATGCGAATGGCAGTATGAAGTAACAGTAAAAAATGCAGGACCAAAGAGCGTTACAGGCACAATAGGTCTCGGAGTATATCTGCATTTTGGGCCGAACAAGATTACAGGAGGCACAAATACTCTGCACATAAATAATTTAGCGCCGGGGAAAACATATACAGAGATCAAACCGATAATGGAGATTGGAAATTCAAAATACAACAAGCTGAGTCTTAATCTGACCAGCGGGTCCAAAGTTGTGGACACAAAGGTGATTGACCTTAACATTCACTATACAGCTCAGATAACATCAGCAAAAGTCGAATCAGGAATGGTCAATGT
>JAJFTJ010000012.1 GCA_021373015.1 Nitrospiraceae bacterium | reverse complement strand
GATTGGAAATTCAAAATACAACAAGCTGAGTCTTAATCTGACCAGCGGGTCCAAAGTTGTGGACACAAAGGTGATTGACCTTAACATTCACTATACAGCTCAGATAACATCAGCAAAAGTCGAATCAGGAATGGTCAATGTGAGCGTTAAAAACACATCAAGCGTTGCTGCTAATCTATTTTTTAATGTTTTCAAGCCTGATTCCACAGCACAGGGCGGGTGGAAATCAATCGGTGGCAGAAGTTTATGTGCTGCGCCAGGCCAGACAGTTATTGAAAATGTTGTTGCTCCTCAGGGATGGCCAAGCAGTCCCAATACTTTAAAAGTGATTCTCAAAGGTGGAGTTGATCAGCTCGCAGAGAAGATAATAAATCCACAGTGAAAAATTTGATAGACGATAAAGAAAAAAGGGTTTATAAAAAAGAAAGTAATAATAAATATAATCTTCGCGATTTGTATTTTCTATGTATATGAGAGTAAAATTTGATAGAAAAATTAGTAGGAAGGCTGAAAAATCGTCATGAGAAAGGTTTTTATATTAATATCCTTTTTGATGTTTTTCTGTTTTTCTTGCGCGAGCATTCAAGACATTGAAAAGAAAAAAGCAGAAGGCGATGCTATAATCGAGACCTTCAATCATCCATGGGAAAAGGTTTTTGACGGAATAAAATTTGTCATCAGACACAGCGAAAATAATCTAATAAATATGGTATATAGATCCACAGTTACAGATTTCAATAAAGATGATAAGACAATAATTGTTAATTATATCTCTATGGGCACTATAGATATGGGTATATTTTTAGAGCCATTAGATAATTCAAAAACAAAAGTGTATTTTGTTAAAGGAGCATTCACAGGATCTTTGTTGAGAGAGACAAGAATAAAAACTATTATCGAAGAGACGCATTATTTCCTTGCTCACGGCGAGGAGGCATACCGCAAATATACGCATGAAAAAGAAGCTAAGAGGCAGACAGAAACACTTAAGGAATAAAGTTTGCCATCTATCTTAAAAAAACCTAAAAAAGTATACATGTTTTTGATAATTGAAAAATCATCAGGAGGATGAGATGAAAAAATCATTTGGACCGAAGACGTTGATTTATCCAACGCCTGTCTGGGTTATCGGCACTTATGACAAAGAAGGGAAACCCAATGTCATGACTATTGCATGGGGAGGAATATGCTGTTCAAAGCCCCCGTGCGTTGCTGTTTCTATGAGGAAAGCAACTTACACTCATGGGAATATTATGGAGAGGAAGGCTTTTACTGTTAATGTGCCTTCTGAGGCATACGTTAAAGAGGCTGATTATTTTGGAATAGTCTCAGGCAGAGATACGGATAAATTTTCTGCTACAGGACTCACTCCTTTAAAAAGCGAGGTTGTTGACGCGCCTTATGTTAAGGAGTTCCCTATGGTTCTGGAGTGCAAGGTTATCAATGTCGTTGAGATCGGAATGCACACGCAGTTTATCGGAGAGATAGTTGATGTTAAGGCTGATGAGGCTGTGCTTAATGAAAAAGGGCTTCCTGATATAGAAAAAGTAAAACCGATTCTCTTTGCTCCTGAGACACGCGCTTATCAAAAAGTCGGCAGTTATATTGGCGAGGCTTTTTCTATAGGGAGAACTTTAAAATAGGCTTATTAAGCTCGGAACATAAAATAAACTGCTCCGACAAGACACAAGCCTGCCCACAGATAATCCAGCTTTAGCGGTTCTTCGAGATAAAAAACAGAAAACGGCACGAATACTGAAAGAGTGATTATCTCCTGAGTTATCTTAAGCTGTCCGACAGACATTACAGAATAGCCGATCCTGTTTGCAGGGACCTGCACAAGATATTCAAACAGCGCAATGCCCCAGCTCACAAGGGCAGCGATCAGCCAGTATTTATTGTTCAGCTCTTTGAGATGCGCATACCAAGCAAACATCATAAAGATATTGCTTATGGAAAGCAGGATGATCGAAATAAAAACAGGTTTCAATTTTGTTGCTCCTTATCTTGATTTTTTCTTCAACATTCAGTCTTTATATTTTTAGAAGCTTACTCCGTTCTTATTTTTTATGATGTCCGCTATTTCCTTAAAGCCTCGCTTCTGCGCCAAATCAAAGGGTGTGTAGTCTTTAGCATTCTTTAAATTCAAATCTGCGCCTTTTTCAATAAGCAGTTTTACAAGGTCTAGGTCTCCGTAAGAGACTGCAGCATGAATAGGGGTGTCGCCAAAGCGGCCGACTGAATTGATATCCGCTCCACTGCTAATAAGCAGCAAAACGATTTCTTTCTTTCCTTTATCTACAGCTCCATGCAGCGGAGTGTCGCCTTTGTTGTCTTTAGCATTGACGTCTGCTCCTTTTAACAGAAGGAGACGCGCAAGCTCGGTATTCCCTGATCTGCAGGCAGCCCTGAGCGGCGTGTATCCGTAGATATTTTTCATGTTTACATCAGAGCCTTTTTCTATGAGCATCTGCGTAATTTCTAGATACTGTTGGTGAACAGCAGCATACAGTGGAGTGTTGCCTTCTCCATTTTTTGCATTAACATCAGCTTTGTGAGAGATAAGTATTTTGACTATATCTGCGTGTCCGTAATGGGCTGCATTATGCAGAGGCGTGATACTATATTGACTGTCCTTGAAATTTACATCGGCTCCCTTTTGTATGAGTTCACTTACAACATTAAGGTCGCCGTTGCCTTTGTTGAGATAAAGAAAAAGCGCTTCAGAAGGAGATGGTTTCTCTGATAATTCTGGATGACTATTTTTATTGCTGCCGACAGCTTTATCTGTAATATCTCCGCTTACAGCCGAAGCAGAATAAAAAAAGAGAAACAACAATATACAAAAAATAAATATTCTATTCATTATTCTGTCTCCGATCTATTTTAGAAAAATAAGGTTATTACCACTTCTGCTGCATGATCTCCGCGCGTTTTGTTTTGAATTCTTCCTCGCTGATAAGCCCGTCTTTTTTCAAATTCTCTAGACTGCGCAGCTTCTGCATCGGGTTATTTTCAGGAATATCTTCATGGGGACAGGATTCGGTTTCAATATCAATCAAAGACAATCCTTTTTTGCGTTTCAGGTTGAGCGCATGATAAACCAGCATGAAGATAACAATTCCAATCCACCCACACATAAAGACATAAAATACAACACGCATGATAGCAGGAGCATCATTCTGGGAAAGAACGCTGCTGATTAAAATAAGAAAGCCTATTCCAAAAAACAGCAGGAAGATGAGGCCGGCAATCGATCCTGCTGATAGAGTCTTGCTTGGTTTCAAGGAAGTTCTCAATTTTATTTTCTCCTAAGTTCTTCTCTCGGTTACTTGCATTGGTATATTAAACTGCTAATTCTCTCTTGGAATCAAATGAATTATACCATTTCTGACATTCGTGGGTTATGATCAACAGCTATTTAGGATTTTTTAAACGCCATTTGACAGTCTACATTCTTCTTGTAAACCTTAAAAAAATTGCCTATACTTCTTGAAAGAGATTCTACTGCCCAGGCTTATATAACTGAAAAACAAGGAGGAATAAAAAATGACAGGATATGTTGGACATATTGAAAAAGCAACTCTCGATAACGGCTACTTCCGCAAAGTATTATTTACAGGCAAATACAGCCAGCTTGTTGTAATGTGCTTGCAGCCAAATGAAGAAATTGGCAACGAGGTTCACAAAAGTGTAGACCAGTTTTTCCGCATTGAAGAGGGAAATGCAAAATTCATCTTTAATAATGGCAAAGAGGAACATCTTGTCGGTGACGGTGACGCTGTTGTGGTGCCTGCCGGAACTTTTCACAATGTTATCAATGCATCCTCGACCAAAAAGCTTAAACTGTATACGATTTACACTCCGCCAAATCATCCTGACGGGACAGTGCATAAGACGAAAGCCGAAGCAGATGCAGCGGAGGCAGCAGAACATCACTAAAACAAATCAAAAGGTTTTTCACAGTCCAAAATTTTTAGGCAGATTTTTTTGATGCAACTATCAAGTTTGAAAAAAGGCGGGCATCTTTATTCTCCCCGCCTTTTTTGTATTAACCAAGAATTGTTTTCAGGTCTTCGTCAGGTGTTGATATCGGCTTTATGTCGAACTTCTCAACAAGCACATTCAGCACATTGGGTGTGATGAACTCGGGCAAAGATGGACCGAGTCTTATGTCCTTTATACCGAGGTAGAGCAGTGAGAGCAGTATAGCCACAGCCTTCTGCTCGTACCATGAGAGTATCAGCGAAAGCGGCAGGTCATTGACTCCCACATTAAATGCCTTTGCGAGCGCAACAGCTATCTGAACTGCCGAGTATGCATCATTGCACTGCCCGACATCCAGCAGTCTCGGTATACCGCCTATGTCGCCGAGCTCCTTGTCAAAGAATCTGAACTTGCCGCATGCGAGTGTAAGCACAACGCAGTCTGATGGAACCTTCTCAACAAACTCCGTATAGTAGTTGCGGCCTGCCTTTGCTCCGTCACAGCCGCCCACGAGGAAGAAGTGGCGTATCTTTTTAGCCTTGACAGCGTCTATCACAGCGCCTGCAACACTCATTACAGCATTACGTGCGAAGCCTGTCATTACGGTCTTGCCTTCGGAATCTGCATCAAATCCAGGAAGCGCAAGCGCCTTCTCTATGACAGGTGCAAAGTTTCTGTCAGCTATATGCTTTACTCCAGGCCACCCGACCAGCCCGCATGTAAATACATTTTCTTTGTACGACTCAGCAGGCTTCTGCAGGCAGTTTGTGGTCATCAGAATAGCGCCCGGAAACTGTACAAACTCGTTGTGCTGATTCTGCCAAGCTGTGCCAAAGTGTCCGTAGAAGTGAGGATATTTCTTGAGCTCAGGATACCCGTGGCATGGGATCATCTCGCCGTGAGTATAGACATTAATGCCCTTGCCTTCTGTCTGCTTGAGTATCTCTTCAAGGTCTTTGAGATCATGTCCTGAAACAAGTATCGCCTCGCCTTTTTTGTGTCCGAGCGGAACCTTTGTAGGCACAGGATGTCCATAAGTGCCTGTGTTGCCTGCATCGAGCAGCTCCATTGCCCTTATATTGATCTCGCCGCACTTCATGCAGAGGCCGAGGTATTCATCAACACCTAGATTTTTGTTGAGTGTGGATGCAAGGGCTTCCTGCATAAATGAATATACAGCGTCATCCTCCTGACCAAGTATCTGAGCGTGGTCTGCGTATGCAGCAACGCCCTTGAGTCCGTATATAAGGATCTCTCTGAGTGAACGAAGATCAGGGTTCATGGATGGATCAGAGTTTACTCCAACAGACTCTCCGAGTTTTACCATATCAGAAACAGAGTCGGTTACATTAAGATTTGCAGCGTCATATTTAAAATCAACATTGCCGCCCGCTGCCTTAACCTTTGCCTTTAGAGCCTCTCTAAGCTCAACAGTCTTTTTGAGCAGGTCCATGAATCTTGCCGGATCGAAATTAACATTTGTGAGTGTTGAAAAGAGCGCCTCTGCTGTAAATACATTCACAGCCTTGTCATTTACTCCTGCCTTCCTGCCTTCAACAGCATAAAGGGACAATCCCTTCAGTGTATGCAGAAGCAGATCCTGCAGGGCTGCTACATCAGGCTGTTTGCCGCAAACACCGGCCTTTGTACAGCCTCCTTTAATAGTCTGTTCGCACTGATAACAAAACATTCAAATCTCCTTCTGCAAGTTATTTTGGAATCGAAGCCTTGAGTTTAAAAGAAACGGGTTTTAATTTATATGATTTAAATCATAGGCTTAAAGATAGATTAATTTAAGTGCAGAAAAATTAATCTTAAACTTCAGGTTTTAACTGTGGGAAGAGGATGACGTCTCTTATTGACTGAGAGTTTGTAAGAAGCATAACCAGTCTGTCTATCCCGATTCCTTCACCTGCTGCAGGAGGCATACCGTGTTCTAGCGCGCGCACAAAATCCTCATCCATCCACATTGTCTCCTCGTCGCCTTTTTCCTTAGCTTCAACCTGCTTCTGAAATCTCTCCCGCTGATCCATCGGATCATTCAGCTCTGAGAATGCATTTGCAATCTCTCTGCCTGCAACAAAAAGCTCGAACCTCTCTACTAGTTCTGGTTTATCAGCTTTTCTCTTTGCAAGAGGCGAAAGTTCAACAGGATAATCGATTATAAATGTCGGCTGGATTAATTCTTCTTCAACTTTTTCCTTGAATATCTCATCAAGAATTTTTCCTAGCGATGCGTTTTTTTCTATTGGGATTTTATTGCTCCTCGCCCATGCCCCTGCCTTTGAGGCATCCTTGAATATATCATCGGGCACCCCTTTTTCTTTGAGAGCATCAAGCATCGGGATGCGTTTCCATGGAGGAGTGAAGTCTATCTCATGTTCTCCAAATGGCACCTTTAACCCTCCGCTTATTTTCTGCACAACTCCTGATATCATCTCCTCAGTAAGAGACATAAGATAATTGTAGTCTTTGTAAGCGATATAGAATTCAAGCATAGAAAATTCAGGATTATGTTTTGTAGAAATGCCTTCATTCCTGAAATTCTTGTTTAATTCATAGACTCTTTCATATCCGCCGACAAGCAGGCGTTTAAGATAAAGCTCAGGAGCTATTCTCAGATAAAGATCGATATCTAACGCATTGTGGTGTGTCTGAAAAGGTCTTGCAGCAGCGCCTCCGGGTATCTGATGCATCATCGGTGTCTCTGCTTCTATAAATCCCTTTGACTCCAGAAAATCCCTGACTGATTTAATAATAGCGCTTCTTTTTTTGAATGTTTCCTTTACCTCGGGATTTACTATCAGGTCAACATATCTCTGCCTGTATCTTGTCTCTATATCTTTTAATCCGTGCCACTTCTCAGGCAGTGGTCTGAGTGATTTTGTGAGAAATTTTAAATCATCAACTTCGACTGTCAACTCATTTGTTCTTGTCCTGAACAAAACTCCTTTTACCCCGATAATATCGCCCATGTCTAGTTTTTTTACGACATCATATTTTTCATTCAGCCTGTCTTTCCTGAAATAAACCTGGATCTTGCTTGTTGAATCCTGAACATGTGCGAATGCTGCTTTGCCAAAATCACGTATTGTAATAAGCCTTCCTGCTATTGTGCATGAGACAGGAATTGCCTCGAGTGTCTCTTTTGAAGATGATTCATATTTTGCAAAAAGGTTGGCAGCATAATCCTTGACTTCGAATGCACTGCCAAAAGGGTCAATGCCCATTTCCTTCAGTTCTCCGAGTTTCTTAATCCTCTGTTCTATAAGTTCATTAATCTCTTCGGTCATTATTCTCCCTTTAATTTCAATCAATAAATTGTGTGCAATTATAATGAGTAATTTTAAATCAAGTCAAGGCAGAGGGATAAACGGTTCTATTCAAGTCTTCTGTATATAAAGCTCCCAAATTCCCTCATCTTCTTTTTTTACTGATTCGAATTTATATCCTTTTTTCTCGATCCATTTTGGAATAGAACCTTCCGCAGACCCAGGCGCATCACAGATTACTTTAAGTGTCTGTCCTGTTTTCAGCTTCTCGACAGCTTGTTTAGCTAAAAACAAAGGATAAGGACAAGCCCTTCCAAGAACATCCAATATCTGGTCAGGTGTCTTACTGCTTAATTCTCCCACTTTAATGCCTCCAACAAATTTATTCAGACACAAATATTTTAAAATTTAAAACAAAAGAAGGTGCCTCGCATCATCGATGATCTTTTGTATCTCTGAAAAAGGCGCAACATTTATTTTTTTCTCAGCTCCCATGTCTTTTGCGTCAGCAAGTGCATCCTCAGGTATGCCGAATTTTTCAAGGTCTTCTTTGCACACATAGACATCAATATCACTGAGCAATGCGTTTTTGATATGAGTCTCGGAACTTGTCAAATCATAAACTTCCGCAGACTTCTGATTCTTATGCAGACCAAGAACTCCCTCTCCTACAAAACACAATGATGGAGTAACTGTGTCCCCGTCATTCAGAATTATATCCAGTGTCTGATAAGAGATTGCATGAGTTATTGCCAGCTTTGAAGGCTCATTTTTGTACTGTGGTGTCTTGATGAGAAAAACAACTCTTACATCAGCCATTATTCCTCTCCTATCTGAAGAACCCTGTCTGCTTCATGAATCTTAGCAAGAAACCAGTACATTGTATTCCATTCTATTCCTTCTATTTTATCTGACATGCGCAAGCCTCGTGCTACACTGCAAGCCTCGCATGTACATATTTTGACTCCCTGCTCAACCAAAGTCTTCAGATATTTTTCTGCAGTAGAATAATCTTTTAAATGTTTTTGCTTGGACTGCACGGAGCTGACTGCATTTCCTGAAAACCAGATATTTACCTTATGCCCTTTTCTGGCAGCGGCATCGGCAAGTCTGAGCATAAAGTCATATGACATATTCCCCGAAGCTGATGCAAAACAGCCGATTGTTAAAACTCCCATGTCATTCTCCTAGAGCCAGATAATTTTTTCATAGTCATTGAATATAAGATCAACGATATTGTCATAATCGACAATCTTGATCCTGTTATCGATATTTTTTGTGTCTATCCCTCTTGCTTTTAAGTCATCTGAAAGCACATATAGGAAGGGGGTCTTATCAAGAAGAAAGGAAGGTTTGCCGTCTTCTTGCAATGCCGCATGATAAACTCCGTTTGCAACAAGTATAATCCCCAGCTTTTCAGCCTTGATCCTGTCAAGCAGATCGTTCTTAAGCTTGTAATCGCTTACTAAAACACCAAGTTTCATAATATACCCCTGAATTAAGTTCACTATTAATATAACTTAGTTTGAGTTCAAATTCTATATAATTGAATTAGGAATGCATAAAGACTTACAATGCTCTATGGATAAATTTAAGCTTAAATCTTCATTCGAACCAAAAGGCGACCAGCCGAAGGCAATAGCAGAACTAGAAGAAGGCATAGAAAAAAAACTGCAGCATCAGGTTCTTCTGGGCGTTACAGGTTCAGGAAAAACCTTCACGATTGCAAATGTGATAGCTGATATTAACAGACCTGTGCTTGTGATAGCGCACAACAAGACACTGGCTGCACAGCTTTATGGCGAATTTAAGGAAATCTTCCCTGAAAATGCGGTCGAGTTCTTTGTGAGTTACTATGACTATTACCAGCCGGAGGCTTACATCCCTACAACAGATACATATATAGAGAAAGACTCTGCAATAAATGATGATATTGACAGACTGAGGCATTCAGCAACAAGGGCAGTGCTCGAAAGAAGAGACACAATAGTTGTTTCATCAGTCTCATGCATATACGGCATAGGTTCTCCTCATGATTATATGGACATGCATCTAATCATCGAAGAAGGCATGAAAACAGAGCGCGATGACATCTTAAGACGTCTTGTTGAAATGCAGTTCAACCGTTCTGATGTTGATTTTAGAAGAGGCTCATTCAGGGTGCGGGGAGATACTGTCGAGATCTATCCTTCATTCTCTCTTGATAGGGCTCTTCGTATTGAATTTTTTGGAAATGAGATTGATGCCGTCACTGAATTCGATTCTCTCACTGGCGCAAAGATAAAAAGACTCGAGAAGATCGCAATCTTTCCAAACAGCCACTGGATAACTCCAAGAGAGAAGCTAGGACCTGCATTAAAAAAGATCGAGGCTGAGATGAAGGAAAGGGTCGAGTTTTTTAAACAACAGGGACAGATATCTGAAGCAAACCGCATTGAACAGAGGACAAGATTCGATTTAGAGATGCTAAGGGAATTTGGTTACTGCCACGGCATAGAAAATTATTCAAGACATTTAAGCGGAAGGTCTCAAGGAGATCCTCCATACACGTTAATAGATTATTTCCCCAAGGATTTTCTTATAGTGATCGATGAATCACATGCAACAGTCCCGCAGATCGGCGGCATGTATGAAGGAGATCGTTCGAGAAAACAAACGCTGATAAATTTCGGGTTCAGGCTTCCGTCAGCCTTGGATAACAGGCCTCTTGCATTCAAGGAATTCGAGCATAGAGTGCATCAGGCAATATATGTTTCTGCAACTCCGGGGAAATATGAACTCGAAAAAACAAAAGGCAGGGTTGTTGAACAGATTATAAGACCAACCGGCCTTATCGATCCGAAATTAACTGTAAGGCCTGTAGCATCACAGGTTGACGACCTGCTTGGAGAGATAAAAAAACGCATAGAGAAAAATGAGAGAGTTCTTGTTACAACACTCACAAAAAAAATGGCTGAGGATTTGACAGACTATTATTCGAACATCGGTATAAAAACAAGATACCTTCACTCAGACATAGAGACACTCGAAAGAATAGAGATAATAAGAGATTTAAGACTTGGCAATTTTGATGTGCTTGTCGGAGTTAATCTCTTAAGAGAAGGGCTTGATCTGCCTGAGGTCTCACTCGTTGCGATATTTGATGCTGACAAAGAAGGGTTCCTGCGCTCAGAGCGCTCTTTGATCCAGACAGCAGGCCGCGCAGCAAGGAACATTAACGGCGAGGTTATACTCTATGCAGACAACATAACAGGCTCTATCAGAAAAACACTCGATGAAACAGAACGAAGAAGAAACATACAAAATAGATACAATAAAGAGATGAATATTACTCCAGAGACAATCAAGAGCACCATAAAAGACATCCTGAGCTCAATATATGAATCTGATTACTGGACAGTTCCTGCTGTTGCAGAGGAAAAAGCAGAGTATGGAGACAATGAAGAGACGATCAAGAGATTAGAAAAGGAGATGAAAGAATCAGCAAAGAAACTGGACTTCGAACGCGCAGCAGCCATAAGAGACAAGATTAAGGAGATTAAGAAAAAGATAATTGAAGTAGGAATTAAAACAGACTAAATAAAATCAAAGATTTTAAAAAAATACTAGAATCATTAAAGGCGGGGATTATCATCCCCGCCTTTAATGATTTATTAAAAAATGTTATTTAAGACTTGGCAGATTCTTTGGCTGCACAGGAGCCTTATCTAATGTTTTGCTTTTTTGTTGGGTTATTGCCCGCATTTTGTCAAAATCCTTTGGCTCAAAAACTTTTTCACCAAGCACCTTGCTGTCTTTTCTTATAACAATGCGAAGGAATGTGGCGTCTGTTGCAGTATAATTGGCTACTATTGTACCTACAGCCCCAGCTTTTACAGGAAAGAGCGCTGCCGCAAACTGGTATGTCCAGTTTTGTGGTAATTTGTCTTTTGTTATATAGCCGATAAGCTCAAAATTATTAACATCAAGATCAACTCCGCAGTTGTTTGTATACTGAAGCCATACTTTTTGTCCGTCATACTTGTAGTTGTTTTTAGGAATGTAGCTGAACTTCACTTCCTTGAATTCGATGCAGTTTGAAGACAAAGTTCCTGTCTGTGCGTATGCTCCGGTAAAAAACAGAGAAACGATGATCGCTGCTAATGCTAATTTGAACTGTAATTTCATGCTCTTGGTTCCTCCCATTCATTTTATGAAAATAAAATAAAGTATACTTCAAAGCCGAATTTTTTACAAAAAAATGTTTATGAATTCCCCCTGTACTCCAGATGCTTAACAAGCAAATTAACCTGCCATTCTGATAAAATAATCAAGCTTGGGAGTGCATAGGGTTCTGGTGTCCCTCCTGGACTTCAAATCCAGTGTTTCCGGCCATAAACTGGAATGGTGGGTTCGATTCCCACGCGCTCCCGCCAAAAATTGAAGATGCCTGACAGCCACGGACATAAGAAAAAAGATGCAAGCCAGATAAAAGAGATACGCGCTCTTGCAAAGGAATTCACGCCAGAGCAGATTGAAAGCTGCATAA
>JAJFTJ010000011.1 GCA_021373015.1 Nitrospiraceae bacterium | reverse complement strand
TAATGTTTGTGTTTCTTATTAATTTATAATAAAATTTGAATATTGAAGAAGTGAGCGATGAATATTGGAACGAATAAATTAAATAGAGGAACAAGGTTAAACAGCTTTACCAGCAAGATAGCCCATGTTTTTTTTGATTCGTTTAAAACAGCCTTATTAACTATTTTATTTGTGTCCATTCTTTTTTTCCTGTCGTTTTTACTGTGGCATCAAATCGTTGATTCGAAAAAAATATCACAGCCGGTTATAACAGATCAGGACAATGGTTTAAAGGTTGCAAATAATACTTCAAAAGATGTTCGACAAATACTTGTTCTCGATTCCTATAATATTGGATATTCCTGGTCTGATAATGAGATTCAGGGGATTATAGAGACTTTCAAGAAAGCTGATCCAAAGCTGCGGCTTTTCATCGAATATTTGGACTTCAAAAATTTTCCAGGAATGGGATATGCAGACCGCCTGAAGGACATTTTTCTAAAAAAATACCGTACAAAAAATTTCCCAGTTGTAATAGCTGCTGATAATCCTGCGCTTGAATTTGTGCTCAAATACCGGCCTGCTCTGTTTCCTAATGCCGCAATTGTTTTTTGCGGAATTAACGGATTTGATGAAAAAATGATCAAAGGGTACAAAAACATAACAGGCGTTGCAGAAGTCCTTGATGCTGAAGGCTCTGTTAGAGCAGCACTCAGCATGTTTCCCAAAACACAAGAGGTAATAGTTATTCATGATTACAGTGTGACCGGACTGGCTACCAGAGCAGAGGCTGAAAAACAGTTAAAGGCATTATATGACAAGGTTAAATTTAGTTATGCAGAAAATATGAGTATTCAAGAACTCATTCGATACTTGAAGGGCATTTCTTCAAACAGCATTGTACTTGCTCTTTCATACGGCATGGATGGAGATGGACAAGTTTTTAACCACAGCACAATATCCAGATTGCTCAGTGCAAATTCCCCTGTCCCGGTATTTAGCGTGCATGAAGAGCGTCTGGGTTACGGAACAATTGGCGGCAGCCTGCTTGGCGGAAAACTTCATGGAGAACTAGCAGCTGAGATGGCTCTCAGGATATTATCAGGTGAGCCCGCATCGAATATCCCTATTGATTTTAAGAGTCCTGCTCGAAAAATGTTCGACTACAATCAGTTAGTCCGCTTTAATATTCCACTAGAATCTCTGCCTGAAAAAAGCATTATTATCAACAAGCCAATCTCGTTTTTTGAGGAATACCGCAGTCTTGCGCTTACTGTTCTGGGCATAATCATAACTCTTATAATTGGGATCATTATTCTTGGGGTTAATATTTATGAACGTAAAATAGCTGAACAGGCTTTGCTCGAACAGCAGAGTTTTACTGGTAAGCTGATTAAAAATTCTACTGTCGCTACATTTGTTTTGGATAATAAGCACAGAGTTATGCTCTGGAACAAGGCATGCGAGGAGCTTACCGGCTGTATGGAATCAGATATGGTTAATACTGATGATCAATGGAAACCTTTTTACAGCAACAAGAGATCAACGCTTGCAGATGTTATTATCGACAATAATCTTGACAGTCTTTCCAAGCTCTATGCTAATTACTCGAAGTCTGCACTGAATCCTAATGGAATAAAAGCAGAGGGGTGGTATAAAGACCTTGGCGGCAAGGACAGATATATTGTATTTGAGTCATCGCCTATATACAACAAAAAAGGGGAATTGACAGCAGCTATTGAAACGATCCATGACATTACTGAAAGCAAAAGGCTTGGAGAGCAACTCCTACAGGCACAAAAAATAGAGGCAATAGGCCAGCTTGCAGGTGGAGTAGCCCATGACTTTAACAATATTCTTACTGCAATAGTTGGGTATGCATATTTGACGTTAATGAAAATGCCGGGAGACAATTTGCTGAAGGGAAATATTGAACAGATTCTCAATGCATCAGAGAGGGCTAAAAAACTTACGCAGAGCCTTCTTTCATTCAGCAGAAAACAGATAATCAACCCGGAGCCAATAAACCTGAATGAGATCGTAAAAAAATTAGAAGATTTTTTACACAGACTGCTCAGAGAAGATATAAAAATCTCTATGAAATTTGATGAAGATGATTTAATTGTTTTTGCCGACAGCGGGCAGATAGAGCAGATGCTTATGAATCTGGTTGCTAATGCTGGAGATGCGATGCCTAATGGCGGGCTTATAGATATAAGCACTAAGCTGGTGAATCTGGATAATAAATTTATAGAGGCATATGGTTATGGAAAAGAAGGGCAATATGCTCTTGTATCTGTTTCGGATACAGGAGAAGGTATGGATGAGAAGACGAAGAGACGGATATTCGAGCCATTTTTTACAACCAAAGCACAAGGGAAGGGAACCGGGCTTGGACTTTCTGTTGTGTACGGTATCGTAAAACAGAATAACGGATTTATAAATGTGTACAGCGAACAAGGGAAGGGCACTCAATTTAATATTTATATGCCGTTATGCGGAGTGATAAAAGGTGAAAGGC
This sequence comes from Nitrospiraceae bacterium, assembly GCA_021373015.1. Lineage (NCBI taxonomy): Bacteria > Pseudomonadati > Nitrospirota > Nitrospiria > Nitrospirales > Nitrospiraceae > Nitrospiraceae bacterium. The sequence goes on along the minus strand of JAJFTJ010000011.1, from coordinate 6,900 downwards.
AGACAAAAAACGAATGTGAACAGATAAAAGGAGGCACAGAGACGATACTTGTTGCAGAAGACGATGCTGTATTGCTAAGGCTTGCTTCTACTGTCTTGAGCAATAATGGATATAAGGTTATCGAGGCAGAGGACGGAGAAGAGGCTATAGCCAAATATAGCACAAACAAAGATATTATAAAGCTGATTATTCTTGACGGCATAATGCCGAACAAAAATGGAAGAGAGGCATATCAGGGAATTAAGGTTATCACCCCCAATATCAAGACAATTTTTATGAGCGGCTATGCAGAAGACATTATAAGCAAGGGGGGATTGCTTGAACCGGGAATAAAATTTATGCTCAAACCTGTTACGCCATTGGATCTGCTGAAAAAGGTGCGGGAAGTGCTTGACGCTTAAGCATGTAGAATTTTGATATACAGGGAAACTTAATCTTTATATATTGGAAAAAACAGAAAAGACAGGAAATTATACCTGTCTTTTTTGTTTTAGATAATGTTTTGTTTTTTAAATATCGTAATACAAGAAGAACTCGTATGGATGCGGCCTGAGTCTCAGGGCATCAACTTCCTTTGACCTCTTATAGCTTATCCATGTCTCTATAGCATCTTCTGTAAACACATCGCCTTTTCTTAAAAAACCATTGTCTGCCTCCAGATTATCAAGCGCTTCTTCGAGGCTTGCAGGCATTGTTGGAACAGATGCAAGTTCTTCTGGACCAAGCTCATAAATATCCTTGTCCAATGGGTCACCCGGATGTATCTTGTTCTCAATACCGTCCAATCCAGCCATGAGCATTGCAGCGAATGCAAGGTATCCGTTGCATGACGGATCAGGGAATCTAATCTCGCATCTCTTTGCCTTTGGGCTTGGAGAATAAGTTGGAATTCTTACTGATGCCGAACGGTTTCTTGCTGAGTATGCAAGATTAACCGGCGCCTCAAATCCGGGCGTGAGTCTCTTATAGGAGTTTGTTGTTGGATTTGTAAGGGCTGCAAGAGCCGATGCATGTTTTAGTATTCCGCCTATGTAATAGAGAGCCATCTCGCTCAGGCCTGCATATCCGTTTCCTGCAAACAAGGGCTTGTCTTTTTTCCACAAGCTCTGATGAACATGCATTCCTGAACCATTGTCGCCAAAAAGCGGTTTTGGCATGAATGTAACAGTCTTATTGTTTTTCTTTGCAACATTTTTAATTATGTATTTAAAGAGCATGAGCTTGTCAGCCATTTTTACCATTGAGTCGAATCTCATATCTATCTCAGCCTGACCTGCTGTTGCAACTTCATGGTGTTCTCTTTCAACGTATATTCCGCACTTCTGCATCTCAAGTACCATCTCTGTTCTAAGATTGACCTGGCTATCTGTTGGAGGGACAGGAAAATATCCTTCCTTGTGTCTTGGCTTGTATCCGAGATTCGGGTTTTCCACTTTGCCTGAATTCCATATTCCCTCTGAAGAGTCGATGAAATAATATCCGCTGTTTGAGTTCTGGTCAAATCTAATATCATCAAAAACAAAGAACTCTGCTTCAGGACCAAAATATGCAGTGTCAGCAATTCCTGTTGATTTAAGATAAGCCTCTGCCTTCTGCGCAATGTACCTTGGGTCTCTGGAATAGAATTCTTTTGTTATTGGATCAACGACATTACAGATAAGGCTTATGGTCGGATAAACCATAAAAGGATCCATGAATGCTGTTGCTGCATCAGGGATTATGAGCATGTCTGATGTATGAATTGCCTGCCATCCTCTTATCGAAGAACCGTCGAATCCGAGGCCTTCTTCAAAAATTTCCTCTTTTAATTCTGATATCGGCACTGCAAAGTGCTGCCAGATGCCTGGAAAATCAAGAAACTTGAAATTAGCCATAACTGCCTTGTTTTCCTGAGCCATCTTGATTACTTCTTTTGGTGTCATATTTCCTCCTTTGATTTTTTTTATTTAAACTGCTGTTTCGCCGTGTTCTCCGGTTCTGATTCTTACTGCATCTTCAATGTTATAGATGAAGATTTTCCCATCGCCTATTTTGCCGGTCTTTGCAACTTTTTCTATTACAGACAAAACCTTTGCCGCAAGATTATCGGATATTACAACTTCAATCTTTATCTTAGGGATAAAATCAACAACATACTCAGCGCTTCTGTAGAGTTCTGTATGGCCCTTTTGTCGTCCAAATCCCTTAACTTCTGTTACTGTCATGCCTTGTATGCCGATCTCATTCAAGGCATCTTTTACAGCATCAAGTTTAAAGGGTTTTATTATCGCCTCAATCTTTTTCATGTCTCACCTCCATAATATATATGAATATATAACAATAAGCATGCCAGTGAAAATTCCTTTTTAAGCAATGTTTTTTATAGAAGTGAGTTCTTGTTCTTGCCTGATTTTCATACAGCGGTGATTAAGAAATAAGCAGAACATTAAATTTGTTATACTTTGACATGACAAATGCCCCAAAGCTAAGAGGCCACCATCTTATATGCCTTCATTTCTTCAGCGGCAAAGGATATGATCAGGAATTCATCGAAAACCTTAAGCGTACGATTTCAGCATCATTGGAATCAGGGCTGGAAATTACGCTTGGGGCTGATAATATATGTGAAAAATGCCCTAATTTAAAAGATGAAAAATGTTCATATACCAGTAACGCTGACAGGATAATATTAAAGATGGATGAGTTTGCATTAAAATTGCTCGGCGAAAACGCCGGAGCTAAATTAGAATGGGATTCTGTAAAAGAAAAAATACCTTCCATATTTAAATCATGGATGAAAAAATACTGTAAAAAATGCAGCTGGGCATCAGTCTGCGAAGAAGATGATTTTTATAGAAAATTGAAAAACAGCTTTTAAGCAGTAATAATTTAAGTAAACAACTCCTCTATCTTCTTCCCTATATCCCCTCCTTCCATAAAAGATGTTCCTATAAGAACTGCATCGACGCCGGCTGATTCAAGTTTTGAAATGTCGTCTTTTGTTTTTATCCCGCTTTCACTCACAACGATTCTGTCAGATGGAATCTCTTTTTTTAGATCGAATGTATTGTTAATGTTGATTTTCATTGTCTTAAGATTTCTATTATTAATGCCTATTATCTCAGCGTTAATATCAAGAGCTATCTCAAGTTCTTTCATGTCATGGATCTCAAACAAAACAGAAAGTCCGAGTTCTTTTGCAATATGCAGATATTCTCCTGCCTGATTTTTACTTAATATCGCGGCTATTAAAAGTATTGCATCTGCATCGTTAGCCCTTGACTCATAAATCTGGTATTCGTCAAAAATAAAATCTTTTCTAAGAAGTGGTTTTGTTGTTATTTTTTTTATTTCAGGGATAAAGTCAAGGCTTCCCTGAAATAAATCTTTTTCAGTGAGAATAGAGATAGCCCTTGCCTTTTTCTGCTCGTAAACCCTTGCGATCTCAATATGGTTGAAATCTTTTCTTATAATCCCCTTTGAGGGCGATGCTTTTTTAATCTCGGCAATGAGTTTTATTTTTTCGTTTCTATTTCTTTTTATTGCGGATTTAAAATCGCGGGTCTTGTCAGCATCTGCAATTTTTGCTTTTATTGCGCTTAATGACAGAATGCCCTTTGCCTCTGCAAGCCGTTCTTTTTTTCTTAAGACTATCTCGTCAAGTATTCCCATGAAAGGATTTTAAAGAAACGAGACAGTATTTTGCAAATAATATTGATTGCAAAATTTTTTGGCAGGAGGAACAACACGATTTTTGCTATAATTCACAGGATGGATGAGAAGAAGCGCATAACAAAAGCTGCTGGACTCATGTCTATAGCAACACTTATCAGCAGGATTCTCGGCTATGTGAAGGACATGATACTCGCAGGCTATTTTGGCGCAACTGGTCTCTCGGATACATTTTTTGCAGCATTCAGGATTCCCAATCTGCTTCGTGAGCTTTTTGCTGAAGGTGCTATGTCTTCTGCATTCATTCCTGTACTTACAGAATACCAGCAGAAACACGGAGAAGAAGCTGCAAGAAAGCTTGTTAAAATAGTTTTAACTTTTTTATTTATTATTGTTGGAGCAATATGCATTATTGGGATAGTTTTTGCGCCTTCGATTGTTTCTCTGATAGCACCGGGATTCCTGAATTCACCAGAGAAATTTTCGCTTACAGTTTTACTTACGCGAATAATGTTTCCTTTTTTGTTGTTCATAAGTCTCGCTGCTTTGGTGATGGGTGCGCTTAATTCCAATCGTATTTTTTTCATCCCTGCACTTGCTCCTGTAATGCTTAATATAGTGATAATTATCTGCGTGGTTTTGCTTGTATCAAGAATTGAACAGCCCATTGTCGCAGTTGCAATTGGCGTTACGCTGGGAGGGTTTTTCCAACTGGCATTTCAGATGCCGTCATTCTTTAAAAATGGATATAAATTGGGCACTGACACAGATTTCAAGCATCCTGGTTTCAGGCGTATGGCTTTTCTGATTCTGCCTGCTACGATTGCAATGGCTGTTAATCAAATTAACATAATAGTCAACAATATATTTGCTTCGTATCTTCCAGAGGGAAGCATCACATATCTTTATTATTCAATGCGACTTGTCCAATTCCCAATAGGGATATTCGGAGTTGCAATGGGCATGGCAGTTTTACCAACCCTTTCCGAGCATGCTGTAAAGGGCGATTTTGAGAAATTGCGGGATGACTTTTCCTTTGCATTAAGATTGCTTTTCTTTATCACAATCCCTGCAATGGCAGGGTTGACAGCACTGAGAGACCCGATTGTTAATCTGCTTTTTCAGAGAGGAGAATTCACTTATAATGCAACAATAGGTACTACTGAAGCGCTGTTTTTTTATTCTTTGGGCATATGGGCGATAGTTGGAGTCAGGGTTGTTACTGCGAGTTTTTATTCGATGCAGGATACAAGAACACCTGTTAAAATTGCTGTTGTTGGTATGATTACAAACATCATTATGAGTTTAGTTTTGATGGGACCGTTAAAACATAGCGGACTTGCGCTTGCAAATACAATTGCTGCTTCTGTAAATTTTGTTCTTTTATTTTATTTCTTACGTAGAAAATTAAACAGGCTTGGTGCAGGACGTATTATAAAATCTTTTTTAAAGATATCCTGTGCAGCTGCTGTAATGGGTTTTATCGGCTGGATTCTGCTTCATGGTGATATCTGGAAACAAAGCGGAATGACAGCCTTAAAAATAGGTTATCTCTCAGGCACGATTGTCTTTTGCGTATCTAGCTATGTTTTTGTATGCTATTTATTCAAGGTTGAAGAGCTTGCATATGTTATCGATACTCTAAAAAAGAAAATTCAGAGGAGTAAATAAGGATGGAAATCAAAACTATTACAGTAGGACCGCTTGGTGCAAACTGCTTTATTGTAGCAGATGAAAAAACAAGTGAGGCGATTATCATTGATCCTGGGGATGAGCCCGAAAAAATATTAGAAACAGTAAATAACAATAATTACAAAATAAAATATATTATCTGCACTCATGCTCATTTTGACCATGTCGGAGCAACTGGTGAAATTAAAAGAAATACAAACGCAAAAATAGTAATTCATAAGAATGATCTTGAGCTTTATAGAAATGCTGTTGATCAAGGAGCATTCTGGGGATTTGAGGTTGAATCATTGCCTGAGCCTGATATGTTTGTTGATGAAGGAGAAAAAATAGAATTTGGCAGTCTAAGTTTTGAAGTTATGCATATGCCTGGACACAGCCCCGGCGGAATCTGCCTCTATGGAGAGAATGTTTTATTTGCTGGAGATACATTATTTGCAGGGTCAGTTGGAAGAACAGATTTCACGGGCGGAGATTTAAGTTTGCTCAAAAAATCATTCGCAAGGCTATTGACTTTACCGCCTGAAACTAAGGTTTTTTCAGGACATGGACCCTCTACAACAATAGGTATTGAGAAGATAAATAATTTTTTTGTTGATGAAATATAAAAAATATCAAATTAGAGCTTTTAGATGATTTTAAGAGAAAAAATGATTAAAAATATATTATTTGCCTTTTATGGTAGTTTTTTAACTGTTGACTATAATCTAAAAAATGTTATTATTACTGTCTGTGGTAAGGTTTTTAGGTGTAAAACATACCTGAGAATCACCCCAAGCGGTTCTTTAACAAAGATTGGCTCTACCGCTTGGTAGAGCCTTTTTATTCTCTGTTTTTATCTTGCAGCATAAAACAGAAAGTAGACAAGATAAAAATAGAGATTTTTGTTCTTTGAAAACTACAAAGTAGGTCCCGTCAAGTTTTAAGTTTATTGAGTTTTAGGTGTTAATTGAGAGTTTGATCCCGGCTCAGAACGAACGCTGGCGGCGTGCCTAACACATGCAAGTCGAACGGAGTCATTTTGAAGTAGCAATACGGATGGATGACTTAGTGGCGCACGGGTGAGTAACACGTAGGTAACCTTCCCTTAAGTGGGGGACAACCTCGCGAAAGCGGGGCTAATACCCCATAAGACCACGAATTGAAATATTTGTGACCAAAGGAGCAATTCGCTTAAGGATGGGCCTGCGGCCTATCAGGTAGTTGGTGAGGTAACGGCCCACCAAGCCTAAGACGGGTAGCCGGTCTGAGAGGACGGACGGCCACACTGGAACTGAGACACGGTCCAGACTCCTACGGGAGGCAGCAGTGGGGAATTTTGCACAATGGGCGAAAGCCTGATGCAGCGACGCCGCGTGAAGGATGAAGGCCTTCGGGTTGTAAACTTCTTTTATTGGGGACAATTATGATGGTACCCAATGAATAAGCCACGGCTAACTCTGTGCCAGCAGCCGCGGTAAGACAGAGGTGGCAAGCGTTGTTCGGAATTACTGGGCTTAAAGGGCGCGTAGGCGGTAAGATAAGTCTGAGGTGAAATCCTATGGCTTAACCATAGAACTG
>JAJFTJ010000010.1 GCA_021373015.1 Nitrospiraceae bacterium | reverse complement strand
AGCAGTACTTTTAATCTGCACGTCAGCTTTTGCCAACTTTAAAATAATCCTTAAAAACGGCAGAGAATTTATTGTCGAAGATTATAAGGAAATAAACGGTAAAATAAAATTCTACCGAAGCGGCGGCGAAGTCGAACTGGACAAAAGCCTGATAGAAAGCATTAAAGATACGACAAAAAGCCTTACTAAAAACAATGCGGCATCTGAGATAACAGAAGAGAATGACCAAAAAACAGAACCACAGCAATACGATAAGGGGAAAAAATATGACGATACCGACAGCAAGCTAAAGGGTATCATAAAAAAGAAAGAAGATATTAAGTTAAAAGCTGAACAACTCAAGTCAGAGCAAAAGAAGCTTAACGAAGAGATGAAGAAAGAAGGCAGACTCACATCTATAAGAAAATCAAGGGAGTTCGAACAAAAAGCAAAAGAACTTAATGATAAAATACTAAAATACAATTCTGAAATCATTTCTCTCCAAGAGGAAGAACATAAAATACTGCAGGGGACACCAAAAAAACAAGACTAACGTGTTAACTTAATTCTAAAAAATAAATTATTAGAAACTACTCCTCCATTCCCGTCTTTAACAATTACTGTGGTCGAAACATCACCGGAAAATCCGCTGGGGACAGTCCATAAAATCAAACCCGTATCTGGATTGATTGTCATCCCTTCGGGAGAATCTTTTATCTCATAAGTTAGTTTATCGTTATCTGGATCAGAAGCCTTGACCTGATGTTTGAAAATTCTTCCATTATATTCATATTCTTTATTTTCAGCTATCATTGGAGGCATGTTGTAAATTTCACGATCTATAACAACAGTTTTGCCATAACTTTCACCATCAAAGGGAGTTATTTGCACAGAAATTTTGTCTCCGCGTTTTAGAACCGCATTAACTTTCTTGTCTTCGCCTGCATATTCTCCATTAACTGTCCACTTATATTTTAAGCTTACCGCATCTTCATCCGCATCAGAAAAAGAAGCTTGAACTGCAAGCGTAGGAGTTCCATTTACAATATCTGGGCGAATATCTACACCTGTAATTATAGGTAAAGCATTTTTTATTGTTACAATGTTTGAAAAAAGGGGGCTACCATTAATCACAACTTTTGCACTTATATTATCCCCTCTTTTAGCATTGACTGGATTAAACTGATATTGCGATGATGATGCATCAGCAGTTTCATTTACAAACCATTCAATAACATCAACCTTAGCCTCAGTCAAATTATATCCATATATAGCCAAATTCAAAATAGTGTTTTTGTCTGCTTCAAAAGGAGTTATCTCTATTGAGTAATTTCTTTGAGTTTTTTTTGTCTTTTCGCCCTCTGGAGTTAACGAACCAGCTGGTTTATCAGATGTGCAGGATAATAATGAAATAAAAATAACAATATAAACTATGTTTCTGAATAAATTAATAAGCATATAGCACTGAAATCTTAGCTCGCTCATCAGCATTAACTATATTTTCCGAATTAATTTCGATAGAATAAAGAAATGGTTTTGTAGGGACTTTTATTTCTCCAGTGTCTGTAGTAGCAACAGAGCCTTTTGCTAGACCAAAGTCTGGTGCAGAATTCCCTAATACTGTGTCAACAATTTTAGCATATACTCTATAATTTCCAAGGTCATAACGAACATCAAATGTTGTAACTGTTAAAGGGTCAATTGTAAGAGTATTACTGCATGCTGCGTTCCAATCTGCTGTATAGCTAAGGAGTTTATTTGTAAGACAGTTTATCCCTCCCACATTCGTTGCTGGAATAAGAAAGTTTGTCAATGAAGGAATATTTGGATCTCCTCTTTCTGCAACTACTTGATACATAATGTCTCGGCCGCCGACTCCAGCTTCATAAGCTGTTGCGTATCTTCTTTGGAGACCTGAGATTTGGGTGCCTGATGTAAGCATGTATACAAGACCTGCCATGACAATAAGCGCTATGGCTGAAAGAACTAAGATCATTGCCAAAGCCATTCCGCGATCGGATCTGATACAGGCAAAAGTTAAACTATTAGTTTTATGCTTTTTGAATATGTAGTGCACAATATTCCTCATTGTAAATTCTCTGTTTTTACAAAGATAGTATATATTTTCCATCGGTAGTTCATCCTATTTGCCCCCAGCACAAAGTTTTGACCGAGCCCAACAGTTTCACCTACCTGTATAGTGCCAACCGGATGTGTGTAATTTGTATCCATCTGGCCTTCGTGCGCAAGTATATAAACTCTGACTTCTTTTACCTGGCTTCTAATATCAGAAGCATTCGCTAATCCCGCCAAGGCATTGGTTGAAGTATCGGGAATTCCATCTCCATCCGTATCCAGCCTAAAGCTCACCTGCATATCGGCCACACAATCAAGGATCGGCGTATTATTAAAATTCCCATTGCCCTGATTCAACACTGCCTTCAGAAGAACACCCGTGCCCGGAGCACATCTAGCAGGAACATTAGCATAGGATATAAAATAATCTGCCCTGTTGAATGGTCTTAAAAGATTTGTGTTATCATCAATGCCATAAACTAAATAAGCATCGTTCTGGCTTGTAGGAACAAAATCTGGATCACTAAGAGTATCATTATTATATAAAGTAAAAAATGCCGCACCACTCTGTATCAGAGTTTTCATAGTAGCTCCTGAAACTCCAGGGTCTATAACAATAACCCTGTTATTGTTCTCAAGTCTTTCAAAAGCAGGAGTCCATACTCTAACAACATTATTCATCCTGACATTCGTCCACTTCTTGCATGCAGTGTTATTGCAAACATTTGCTGCTTTTATAGTAAGCCTGTCTGAACCATTCACAATATCCCAAGAATTGGCGCTATTTATTCCTTTCGGTGCACTGCCAGATGCGTCATTAAGCCCTCCTGGATCTCCGGTAGCTTCTGCGTAAGCCGGAAGATTAGCCCATGGAAGCCCGTATCCGGCTGACTGAAGATCATATACAAGGAACTCAAGTCCAACAGCGCCTTCAATATTAGTTTCGACAATCTTGCTTTGCTGCTTGAACTGGGTCAAAAGACCAGTAAAAACACTTGAAGCCGCAGCAATAGCAAAAACAAATATAACCATTGTAATGAGAAGCTCTACTAGACTAAATCCTTCTTCTCTCCTCATCATCATTGAGGACTCCTTATTATTGTTGAGATATTGTGGGTATAATTTTCATTTTTCCATGTCCAAGTGACAGTTACTGTTATTTGTTTGTTTCTGACATTCAAATCCCTTATAGTTCTTCTGGGAGTAAAAATAATATTCCCGAGGTTTCTTGCATTGCTTGGTATCCCTGCTTCAACAGCGCCGGCAGGCCAATTTTGAGTAAGCGCAGCATCTGTAAATGCCAGATTCCTGAGCTGCACCATCCTTGCATCTGCGATTCCAACTGCCTCATCCCTGAGCAAATTTCTGGTATTAGAATCGATGCTCACAAGAGCCGTCTGCATTAGAGCAAGGAAAACAAAAAGAAAAATAACCAGAGCTATCATTACTTCGACCAGACTGAAGCCCCTGTTTTTAACGCAGGATACAGTTGTTGTCATCGCAAAGTCCTCCTGCAGTATTTTGCGTTGAGATTTTTCCCATACGTATTCTTGTTGGAGATATCACAATGCAATCGTAATCAGGATCAAAATCAGAATCTGTATCTGCATCAGGCCCATCAGTAAAAATACAAATAGTGCCGCCAAGCGCACCTACTGTTGGCCTGGTTACACCATTTCGATCTATATTAATAACACCGCCTGCCCAAGTTATTGGGTGAAGAACTGTTTTTGCTGCAGCAAATCCGGGTACCCTTGTGTCATTAGCTGTTTCTAGTGTTATATTGCCGTCGGGCGCAGGGTTAGTGTCTTCAAATATCTCATATGATGTTGCAGTGGGAAAGTTAATAAAATGCATTCTGCTTCTGTTCATGGCTCTTCCCCGTGCATTCATCATATCAATATAAAGAGTTTTTATTTCGCTTTCCACCCTGTATTTTCCTATCCATCCCTGAAATGAAAACCCAAGCGCTATAATAAGAATGGCAATTATTGCCACTACAACAATAACCTCTATAAGTGTTATGCCTTTATTGTCTTTCATTTTTTCTTAATATGTATCGTCCTCTTCATTGCCGGGGGTGACCCAATCACCGAAATACCTTGTCCTGGAGGCGGCACCCCTTCAACATATTCAGTAAATCTTGTATCTCCTGTCCCACTAGGAATCCCTAGCTGCTCAATACTGCCTGTTGATACCTGTAACAATATTACACCTTGACACAAAGGATTACCGCCAGTGTCATATTCTAATACCGCAATATTGCTCTTGCCTCCAATACTGCAGTCATCAGCATAAGGTTTATAATTTGTAAAATACACACACCCTGTTGTTGAAGCAAGGGGGTCGGTTATAACCCTTTCCGCTTTGTAAGCTCTTGTTACAAGTGTTCCGTTCTCATTTAAAGTATAATTCCCTGTTCCCTTTATCCCAATATACCATCCATAGAAGCTCGAGCTGTTTGCAGTGGTTTTTGAAGGCACATTAGCAATATCCGTAACATTTTGCAGATCTGAACATGACAGAGGTGCTGTGCATGCTGCATTTGAACAAGGGGCTGTGCAGAAATTAAGATGGTTCGAAGCTCCGCATGCTGAATTAAATCCTCCTGCCAAAGAATAACATGATTCTTTTACCCCAAAGAGATGTCTCCTACCGTCTGCATCATCTGTAACACTATTTTGCTCGTAATAGTATCTTCCAGTCCCGAAATACAACCACAGAATCCCATTCCTTGTGTCTCTTAGATGAGCTATCGAAGAAGTTACAGGCCCTGTATTACTTATCAAACTGCTTGTTGTCCAGTTTGCAGGATTAATATCTTTTTTTGTTACCAGCCTCTGAACTCCTCCGTCTGTCCATGTATTCAAAACACAAATCCCATTAGTAGCAGCGCATTTATTAACATATCCTAAATAGACAACATCGTCCTGATAATCAGTTTGCGTTTGCAGAGTGTCAACAACACTATTTACAAGAGACCCTGAAAAGGCATTTGCTATTCCCGTATCTTTTATCCAATAGTTCGAGTTAAGAGTCCAAGCTCCTGAGCCAGGACCTTTCAGATCAAGAATAAAAAGCCTAAGATTTTGGTCTGATTTTGCAAGAAACTGATTAGTTGCTGTATCGATAGGCCCTGTTGGTCCTGATCCTAACACAGCAAACCATCTGCCATTTTTTGAACTGTCTATATTATTTCCTGCGTCTCTTGCGCTTATCCTTACAATCCCAGGGCCTGTTGTCGAAAAGCCAAGCTGCTCGTCTGAAAATTCCCAAAGCAGTATCGGGTTGTTCTCATCAGTTATATCCAGCGCAAAATAAGATGAATAACCTAGTCCTTTTGTGGCATCAGCCGGATCTAAAATCGGCGTTTTAACACAGTCGGTACAAGTGCTTGTTGTTTTTCTGCAAGCACCTCCAAGTCTCATGCCCCCTATAAGAATTTTTCTCCAGCTGGTTACATCCCTTGCGCAATCCCAGTAGTTAGTTGCGATAGAACAGGTTCCGGGCTTTTCAATGCTCGCATCAACTATTAACGGTGTTAGATCAACAGAATAGATATGGCAGTATTCTTGATTTGCAACATACTGAAGATAAGGCAGAGCTCCTTTTGGTATAAATGCCCACATCTCCTCGCCAAGCAAAGGGCATGTCTCTCCCACAGGGCAGTCAGCATTGGAAGAACATGTAGTCTCCGTTGTTGTCGAACATGTTCTTTTCAGCCTCGCTGTTTGATGTTTAAGCTTGCCTGTCCATGTCTGTTCAAGCCATCCCATTTTAAACGCATGAAGCATGCCGTCGTTCGAACCTGAAAATACCATACCCCTGCTTTTATATTTGGCTGTCTCAGTAAACCTTGTATTGTTTACAGGATCATCTTCCGAAGGATTTTTACCGATAGGGCCGTATGTTGTATCTTTATATGTTATATGATAATAGTTGGGCGGTATCCAAGATGAAATTTTCGGAGTAGAATGAAGAATATCTCCAAGTTTCCATTCTTTGCCTGTGCCTCCTATAAGAACATATCTGCTTCTATAATCATCAATACCATCGCTGTTTAAGTCTATTCCGGTTGTATCCGATATTCCGTCTCCGTCAGTATCTTCTGTGCTAAGGGTTTCTCCATGTATGTATCGTATTAGATATGACGCTTCATCTGTTGTCCCATTTAATGAATTCAGGTCTGTCAGGTTTAAATACGGCGCAAGAATAGATGCATTAGCAGTAGAAAAATACATTAGCTTTGTTGATCCGATGCACGTACCACCGCTTATCTGGCAATTGGTGTATATTTTTCTGGGTAACGTGCTAAGGTCTCTGTCCCATAAAAGTTTCCCTGCTTCCCATACAGGACTCAATGCCTCTAATGTTATATCAGGATTAATATAATCGCATACCCCATCATGATTGGCATCATTCCCGATTCCATCGCCGTCAGTGTCTACACAACGGTGAACTTTCGTCTGCTGAGCAGTATCATCAAAATACATATTAGCAATATAATCAGTCTTCAAATCCATCATTGCAGGGGTCTCTTTTTGTGTATCTTCTCTGATGCTGCTGCTTCCAAACATAGGGTCAATGTAATACCAGAGATTCTGAAGAGAGCCTGTCCAGTTTATTATATCGTTTCCGAATCTTCTCCTTGGATAGAATATGGCCTGCACAATGTTTGCCCCGCTGCCTTCTCCTGATGCAAGAACAGAAGCAGCAGTACCTGAGGATGCCCTGCTTAGAATGTTCGAAAACGCATTTTTAAGCTGTGCCTCCAGTTCATAACCGTCGTTAGCCTCATAAAAAGTGTCAGGTTCATTATCGCCGTTATTATCCCATTCTGACTGAAGATCCGGGATGCCGTTTCCATTCACATCAACAAAACCGCCGTTAATTGAAGCATATCTTAGAATTGTTGAGCCTTTCCCAAAGGCAAGAACAGTATATAGATCAAGACTTTGAGTTCCTGACATATTATTTACACCGAGTGTAGGATTATTTCTCAGGTCAGTTGTATGCGCATAAAGCGCTACACTCTCTACTCCTGCAACATTTCCCCCAGCAGAACATGCAGGCAGAGTTGAACCAGCGAAGGGTCCTACAGCAGGACAATTGCTGCCACTGCATACATATGGTGATCCTTTTGTTGAAGCATAACTTGCAAGAGAGGCAGGGAGATTTCCGTCAGAGCATGGTTCGCCGTCAGTAATATATAACACAAAACTTTTAGCGCATGAAGGAAATGACGGCGATCCTCCAGTGCCGAAATTAAAGGGATCATTATTATTATTGATGGTAAAATCCGCAGAATTATATCGAGGACCAGGTCCCCCAAGTATCGAACTTTGTTGTGCAAAGTAGCCGACAGCTGTCCAGAGAGCCTCAGCCAAAGGTGTGTTTGCAGAGGGTCTTGTGAGATTAATCTCATTAACCGTACTAGACAGACTTCCCCCAGCAATGCTGACTCTGACAGTGCCGCCTTCATTAGTATTAAAAAACATCAAACCCAGCCTTGCTTTTGTTCCAACATCACTTTGCAGAATACCTTCAACCCGAACCTGGGAAGCAGTTTGCCCTGGAAGTGCCACATTCACGTCAACGTTAAAAGAACTACCGCCTGAAACCGTAAATGAAGATGTCCCAGAGCTTCCAGTGCTGAAAGTAAATGTCTTAGTTCCAGTGTATGCAGTATAGTCCCCGGCATTTGTTGTTATTGATTTGTATCTTCCTCTTATAGGATCATCCGCTACCTCTCCCAAGAGTCTGGTGCTAAGTCCGGAACCTGTAGATTTTCCCCCAGTCATAACTTTTCTTAAAACATCTATCCTTCTCATAGTAAGCCAATTTAAAAAATTACCATCCCACTCAGAACTTAATTTCGCTCTAGCGCCGCTAAGACCGCTTCCTGTTTTGGGAGCAGAAGGAGAAAATCTGTTGCTGGAATATGTGTACCAGTAATCAGGGTCAAAATATCCGTAGTATTTATAAGCTGGATAAGTCCCGGGTTCTGTGAAATTGTCGCATGGATCACTTGAATTGGTACAGTCATTATCATCATATGGTGGGACTGTAGGCGTTGTCCAACCATCCGAATATGCAAAATTGAACATACTCCCTGAATTATCAACAATGATCATTACATTTGCAGGAACATTCTGTATAACATAAGGCGGAACCTGACAATAGTCTTCCATTACTGCGGATTCTAAATTCGAAGGAGGAGAAATAAAAATAACTGAAATAATAATTCCAATGATATAAAAAATTATCTCGTTTTTTCTCATTATAATTTCCCCCTTATTCTGCAAGAGCTTTTTCGTGGATTACAACGCTGGTAATATTATTATGCTTAAAGAATATTGTCACTTTTCTGCCATTTTGAAAAGCACTTTTATCCAGTTTACCGCCTGATGGATTAAGCAGTTGGGCAGAGTTTGGTATATAGTAATTTTTGCCTTTGATAGTAATGAAATCTTTCCCTGTGTATTCAATAATACCTTCTACTGTTCTTGCTTTGCTTGGGTTAACTGTCTTTGCTGTTTTTCTAGCATAAGAATCATGAATACCCAAGACTCCTATCACGAAAAAAGCTATTATAAAAATTATAATTATCTGTTTTATTCTCATTTTGAGTCCTCCTGCATTCTATAAAATTGCATTATAAACACTCTTAATATCTTGACATAATGCAATCTTTATACCAGAAATTTAACAATATAATTCTCTGTAAAATAAGCCTTTTCCTTTATTCAACAAAATATTTTGTGGAATCTTTTCTCCAAACATGTAATAGACTACATATATAGAAATTCATCTCACCACTCTTAATACTCCGTCAACAGATGCGATTTTTTGTATGAGAGCTGATAGCTGTTTTTTGTCTTTTACTTCGATTATCAATCCGACATGGGCTTTTTTGTCAGTGGTTGATGCGGCTTCTATGCTCCTTATATTTACATTTAGTGATGTTATCAGCGCGCTGAGTCCTGCAAGGAACCCTTGGCTGTCAAGAGCCTCGACTGTAAGCCTTGCCGGATATGTTGCCTCGCCTTCCTGTTTCCATTCAACATCAACAAATCTTTCATCATCAACAGAGAGTTTCTCAAGATTCTGACACTTGCTGTTATGTATGGTTACGCCTCTTCCCCTTGTAATGAATCCAACAAGATTATCTCCCGGAACAGGGAAACAGCATTTTGCTGTATGGTAAAGAACATCATCAACGCCTTTTATGCTTATGCCCTTCTGCTCTGTTTCGGGTTTCAGTGCCTTTGGCACTATCTCTTCCTGAGGTTTTTCAGGAAGCAGCCTGTTAATTATCTGATGAGGCGATATCTTTCCATATCCCACTTCAACAAGAAGGTCTTCGAGTGTCTGCATCCCCAGCGCTTTCCCTGCCTCGAGGATATTGTCTGATTTGAGCAATGATATGCTGAGATTATTTCTCTTGAGATTTTCTTCAAGAAGCTTTGTGCCGAGTTCAATGCTCTGTTTCCTCTCTTCTGTTTTGATCCACTGTTTTATCCTGCTCTTTGCCCTTTGAGTAACTACAAATTTCAGCCAGTCCCTGCTGGGGGAATGAGATGCCGAAGTTATTATTTCTATTGTATCCCCATTTTTTAACTGGTATTTCAGAGGCACGATCTTGTCGTTAATTTTTGCGCCGACACATTTATGTCCTATTTGTGTATGCACGCTGTATGCAAAATCAACAGGAGTCGAACCTATAGGAAGGTCTTTTATATCACCTTTTGGGGTAAAAACATAAACAACCTCAGAGGTAACCGCTCCTTTTACTTCCTCAAGAAAATCTGTTGCGGTCGGCAGCTCTTTTTGCGATTGTATTAATTCCCTGAGCCATGAAATATATCTGCTGTCTTTTTCAGATAACACTCCTTTTTCCTTATATCGCCAGTGAGAAGCAATACCTTCTTCTGCAATTCTGTTCATGTCCTCTGTTCTTATCTGAAACTCGACACGCTCAGCCTTTGGTCCTATAACTGTTGTGTGCAGGGACTGATACATGTTTGATTTTGGCACGCCTATGAAATCCTTGAATCTGCCTGGCACAGGAGTCCAGAGCGAATGAATTATCCCCATGATTGCATAACAGTTAGCCTTTGTGTCTGTGATGATGCGGATTCCCAGAACATCATGTATCTGTTCAAAGACTATTTTCTGCGCCTGCATTTTTTGATATATGCCATACACGTGCTTTACCCTGCTCGAAACTTTTGCTTGTATGGATTCTTCTTCCAACTTCTTTTCTATTATTCCAACAACATTTTCAAGATAGCCTTCTTGTTCTTCTTTTCTCCTGGCAATCTTTCTTGCAAGGTCATTATAGAGTTCAGGCAGAATGAACTTGAAACTCAGATCTTCAAGTTCTATCTTTAACCAGCCGATGCCAAGCCTGTTTGCAAGCGGAGCATATATATCAAGTGTCTCAGCGGCAATCCTTTTTCTTTTTTGCTGGGAAAGATGTTCGAGCGTCCTCATATTGTGGAGCCTGTCAGCAAATTTTATGAGTATTACGCGCACATCCTCAGCCATTGCAAGAAGCATTTTCCTGAAATTCTCTGCCTGCTCTTCTTCTTTTGACATCAATTCTATCTTGCTAAGTTTTGTGAGTGCGTTTACAAGAAATGCAATGTCATCGCCAAAATTGCTTTTTATGTCTTTGACTGTTACATTTGTATCTTCGATTGTGTCATGCAGCAATCCGGCAGCGATTGTAGTTGTGTCCATCTTCATGTCAGCAAGGATCGATGCGACTGCCAAAGGATGTTTTATAAACGGAGAGCCTTCAATGCGGGTCTGGGTTTTGTGCGCTTCACTTGAATAATCAAATGCTTTTTTAAGAATTTCTATGTCGGCATCGGGATGATATAAAAAGACTTTTTTTATCAGGTCATCAATGGTTTTCGCTCCATTAGTCATAAAACTATTATACTATTTTAAAATAACTGTTCACTGCTTTTATTGGCTGGGTCTGAATGCCTTTAGGATCAGTTGAACATATCTGCCTCCATTCCATTCATTCAGCGCTGGAGTGAAAACCGCATCAACATATTGAGGTAGGGAATCTTCATTCGAAAGCAGACCGTTTAATTTTCCCATGTCAAAACCAACAGCATCTATTGACTGGGAGCCCTGCTTGAGCTTCATCTTCAGATGATTGCTCCCTACTATTCTTGGATTAACAACCTCAAGTTTTTTTGCACCCAGGACAGGTTCCGGATTTCCATATCCAAAGGGCTGGAGTATATCGAGTTCTTTAAGTAAATTATGATTCACTTCCGAGAGCATGACATCTGCATCGATTTCCAGCAATGGCTCAAGATCACTCTCGCTCACGCTTTTATTAACTAAATCATGCATTGCTTTTTCAAAAGCCTCAAGATTTTCAGCACTCAGTTTTATGCCTGCCGCCTGCTTATGTCCGCCAAAAGAAAGAAGGAGATCTTTGCATTCAGCAAGTCCGCTGCATATGTCAAAACATGGGATGCTTCTTGCAGAACCTTTTGCAATACCGTCTTTTACAGCGAAAACAAAAACAGGTCTTGAAAATTCGTCTGCAAGCCTTGATGCAACGATCCCAAGAACACCCTGATGCCATCCCTCTCCTGAAAGCACGATAACATTGCCTATTTTTTTTTCATTTACTATCGAAAGCGCCTGCTGATAAACATCAGCATCGAGTTTCTGTCTTTCAGAATTCAGCTTATCAAGCCATGAACTAAGCCCTGACACTTCATCAGCGATATCAGAGGTGAGAAGACGGACAACATCTGCGGCATCGCCAATGCGTCCGGCTGCATTGATCCTTGGGATAAGAGTAAATGCAAGAAGTCCTGCGCTGATCTCTCTCTTGTCTATTCCCGCAATACTTTTCAAAGCGCTTATCCCAGTCCTATGTCCCTGATCAATGAGTTTGAGTCCTTCTTTTACAATTATCCTGTTTTCGCCTATGATGGGAACAACATCTGCCATTGTGCCTATTGCAGCAAGATCAAGAAGCTTTGAAGAAAACTCTGTTTGGAAAACTGAATCCAGCGCCTGTGCAACCTTAAATGCAATGCCTGCGCCTGATAAATTTGCCGAATCAGAACCAGGAGCTGAATATTTCGGATTTATAACTGCTGCTGCCTCAGGCAGAATATTTTTGTCAGACGGTTCATGATGGTCCGTGATTATCACTTCTATCCTCTGTTTTTTTGCATACGAAGCAGTATCAAATGCCGTGATGCCGCAATCGACCGTGATTATCAGTGTGATTCCCATTTTTTTTGCAAGGTCAATCGAGGCAAGATTGAATCCATAGCCATGCTGGATTCTGTTTGGAATAAAATAATGCACATCGCCGCCCAGTGCATTTATTACATGAACCATTATTGCAGTTGCAGTAAGACCGTCAGCGTCATAATCTCCGTGTATGAGAATCTTTTCTTTTGAAGAGATTGCGCTTTTGATTCTTTGTACAGCGGTTTCCAAGCCTGCAAAATCAAATGGATTTGATAATGCAGAAAAAGAGGGGGCAATAAAGCTTTTTATCTTCTCAACAGTCTTTATTCCCCTGTTCACTAATATCTTTGCAAGCGCAGGAGAGATTGAAGCTGTTTTTGAGATATAACTTATGTATTCAGGATTGGTTCTTTTTACAAGCCACTTTCTATGCATATATTTTTAAAGGCGAAAGAATTTATCCTTGTTTCTGATAAGAAAATTCTTCCGCCTTATATCCAAAATCTATTTTTTTGATAAAGGTTTTTTCCCGCCCCAGAGCAGAACAACCGGGCTCGCTATGAAGATCGAGGAATATGTCCCGATTATAACGCCCATTATCATGGCAAGAGAAAAATCATGAATAACCTCGCCTCCAAAAAAGAATAATGCAGCTGATGAGATAAGAACTGTGAGCGAGGTTACTATTGTTCTTGAAAGCACCTCATTTATGCTTGCGTTCATAACAACATCAAGCGGTTCCTTGAATCTGAACCTGAGATTTTCTCTTATTCTGTCAAAAACAACGACTGTATCAGTCAGAGAATATCCCGCGATGGTAAGAAGCGCTGTAATAAGTATAAGATTGATCTCGCGGCCCATCAAATAAAATATTCCAAGCACTGCGAGCACATCATGGAATGTCGCGATTGTTGCTCCAACACTGAATCTGAACTGGAACCTTATTGCTACATATACAAGTATTCCTATGACTGCGAATATTACTGCCTGCGCTGCATCGAGTCTCAGCCTGCTCCCGACCTTTGGGCCAATCTCTGTTGTTGAATCAACAGCATATTTATTGTCAGGGAATCTTTGACTGATTATGTTTGTGATCGACTCTCCTGTTTTCCCCACCTCATGATCTGTTTTCTTTATCCTGATTAGTATCTTGTTAACACTTGGAAGATCCTGAAGGTCAAAGTCCTTCACGCCTGAATTTTCAAGTGCAAGCCTGACATCGTGCAGTACCACAGGTTTCTCGAATTTAAGCTGTATAGATGTTCCGCCGGCAAAATCTATCCCAAGATTTGCCTTTCCATTGGCTATCTGCACTATGGCAATGATTCCAAGAATCGAGAGTATGCCTGAAAAAACAAAAGCTGTTTTTCTCCAGCCCATGAAATCTATTTTTGTATTCTTTATTATCTCTAACATTCAGCCTCCTGATTATATGCTCAGTTTTTTTATGTCACGCATTGAATTTATAAGGTCAAAAACTGTTTTTGTGCCGATAAGCGCTGTAAAAAGATTTATGGCTACGCCGAGGCTCAATGTAACAGCAAATCCCTTTATAGGCCCTGTGCCAAACTGGAATAGAACCGCTGCTGTTATAAGAGTTGTTACATGAGAGTCGAAAATAGTCCAGAATGCCTTGTGATACCCTGAATCTACGGCGGCGCGCGGAGTTTTTCCTGCATGCAGTTCATCCCTCATCCTCTCAAACATAAGCACATTAGAGTCAACCGCCATTCCTATCGCGAGGATTATTCCTGCAATACCCGGCATTGTGAGTGTTGCATTTAAAGATGCCATTGCTCCAAGAAGCAGAACTATATTGAAAATCAGTGCAAGATCTGCAATAAATCCAGACATGCGGTAGTAAATTATCATGAACAGAGCTACGAGTATTGTTCCCATTATTCCTGCCAGCTTTCCTGCTTCTATCGAGTCTGTGCCGAGCGAAGGACCAACTGTTATATTTTGAAGCATCTTAACAGGAGCAGGAAGAGCTCCGGCCTTAAGAACTATTGCAAGATCTTTTGCCTCTTCCAAAGAAAACCCTCCTGATATCTGTGCGTTGCCGCCGCCTATTCTCTCCCTGATAACAGGCGATGAATAGACAGTGTTATCAAGAATTATTGCTAGACGCTTTTTAACATTTGCTGCTGTAACCTCTTCGAATTTTTTTGCGCCCAAAGCATTAAATACTATTGATACATGCGGCTCGCCAAAGCTTCCCTGATCAAGACTTACTTTTGCCTCTTTCAGAAGATCGCCTGTAATAACAGCCTGCTTTTTAAGAAGTATAGGGAATTTCCTTACTGCTCCGGTCTCCCTGTTAGTTCTTTTCTCAAAAAGTATCTCGGTATCGGCAGGGATTTTTCCTTCAAACTTTTTCAATAATGCCTCTTCCTCGCCGGGATCTACGGTCTGAGGAATCTCAACTGCCACTGATGACGACTCGTCAACAAGTTTGAATTCGAGCTGTGCTGTCTTGCCGATTATTTCTATTGCTCTTTTAGGATCTTTTATGCCCGGAAGCTGAACAACAATCTCATTTGTCCCCTGTCTGTGAATAGTAGGTTCTGCAACTCCAAACTGGTCAATCCTGTTTCTGATTGTCTCGAGAGCCTGATCAGAAGCATTATCCTTTATCTTTGTCATTTCTTTTGCAGTAAGTTCATATACAAGCTTTGAACCTGTTTCAACTGCCATAAGAAATGGGTAATTTTCCTCTATCGCCTTTCTCACTTCCATAGTTGAAGGCGTGACTATTATCTGTTTCCCTTTTGCTGTTATCTCAGCGTTAATCTTCTTTTTTGCAAGCAGGTCTTTTAAGGTTTGGCTTATTCTGTCTATTGTTATCTCAACAGCCTTGTCGCCTTCGACCTCGAATACAAGGTGTATCCCTCCCTGAAGGTCAAGACCAAGCACTATTCCCTTGTCAGGCATGCTTTTTTTCCACCATTCAGGCATATGCTTGAATACAGGTGTATTTGGCAGGAAAAAAACTGCTGCAAGAGCCACGGTTACGCCGATAAGACTGAATCTCCAAATTATCTTTTTCTTCATCTGCCCTCCAAATTTGAAATAAAAATTAAAATTTCAATGTTAGAAATAAATTTTTCTTTGTTAACCTGTAGCTTTTAACTCTAAATCTGCTTATGCCATCCGAGTATTGTTTATAAAAAGCTCGAACTCACAGCCCAAAACACCGGCTGCTTTTTTGCACGCCATCATACGAGTCAAAAATATCGCAAAATATTCTATCACCTGAGAGATTTTTGTGTCTATGACAAGTGAAAGCACTATAAGTTTTTTATCAGGATCAACTTTCAGCTTCGATTCTGTTGCCGCATAATTTACTCTGTCGTGTATGTCTTCGCTCACCATCTTCGGGTTTCTGACCCTGCTTCTATGAACATCAGCTTTATCGGCAATTACAAGCGCTGCTGAAATAACATCAGGTATCTCTGCTCCGTCCTCTTCGTGTATTGCTATTGCCATCATTATTTTAACAATGTCTTCTAATTCATATCCAAGTTCTTCCAGCACTTCCTTTGCGAGAATCGCTCCGAGATTCTGATGGTTCTGTCTTCCAAGCATATTGCCGATGTCATGAAGAAATCCTGCTGCTGCTGCCAGTTCCGTATCTTTTTCATTATAGGAAAGTTTCTTCATGATATCATATGCAGTTTTAGATACTATATCTGTGTGTCTAAGACCATGTTCAGTGTAGCCGATGGTATCAAGATATTTGTCTGCCATCTTTATATAGAGCCTGGCCCTTATATTATTGTGTAATCTGTCCAGATCAGGAGCCAAATTATTCTTCCTCTGAAGCCAGCCTGATAGCTGCAACAGCGTCTTTGCCGAATTTTACCTTTACATTTTCAGCGATCTTCACTGTCACTGTAATTGTGCCGACAGATTCAACAACACCATAAATACCGCTAGAAGTAACAATCTTGTCGCCTCTTTTAAGGCTGTTTATCATAGCCTTGTGCTCCTTCTGCCTCTTTTGCTGAGGTCTTATAAGGAGAAAATAAAAGATTACAAAGATTATTATCAGGGGGAGTAAAGACTGTATCATCGAGCCTGCGCCCTGTGCTCCTCCATCCTGCTGTGCCGGACCCATTGCCCACGCAATATCTGTAAATGAAAACATTTTAGCCTCCTGTTTACCCCGGGATTTTAATCAAGGGGAAAGAATTTTTCGATTTATATACTATACGTTTTAGCCTTATTTAATCAAGACAAAGGAAAATATTTTGCATTATGGCGCCAGCAGAATAAAAGGGTAAATCGGGATGTTTCTGAGGATTCCGAATAGTATGATAATAAATAACAGAGTCCAGATCACTATAGGCGGCATCAGAATTTTCTGTTGAAAAATTTTATTCATGACCCCATCATACAAAATATACCCTGCTAAAAAGGGGATCATCAAAACAGCCATGGGATTAAATCCAAAAGCAGCAGCCAGATTGCCGTGCAATATTTGGTGAAATGCTCGCAATGAACCGCAGCCCGGGCAGTAAAATCCTGTCAGTTTTTTAAACAGACAGGGAGGGAAAATTAGCGACTCAGTCGGATTAAATAAAAATATCAGCAGTAAAAATAAAGCTGTTCCTATATATAAATATATTGGATATTTCAAAGCCAGGTTATTTTTACCAATGCTTATTAAAAATTAAAAACTTTTTGAACCTCCAAGCATAAGCGGGATCATCAGCGCCAGCAGGTAGAGAATCACAACGCCCAGTCCCACCCAGAAAGATACCCAGCACCACATCTTAGCTTTTTTTGAGGTCTCTAGAGCTCCGTTATAATCACCTGCTGCAAGCTTGCCGTTCACCTGTGCTGCAAATACTATCGCTGGAATCCCAAATGGAAGACAGCAAAAAATAGTAACCAAAATTGCCTGTGCTAGATAATTCGGCACACTCTGTGTGCTTTGTATACTAGCAGTTCTTTGTAAAGCATTGCCGCATTTAATACATTTGAAAGCATTATCCTCATTCTGTGTCCCGCATTTTGTACAAAACATAGAGTCCTCCGTCTTTAATTATAGATTTATTTCCACTGCGTAATTTCTGAAATAACGCATTCCTTGTCAACAGAATAAATCTTTTTGCCTTTTGTATGCCTTGCTTTTATCAGCATGTTCTCTCTTGTTCCTTGTTTTATCAAGACTTCAACATCAGGCCGTATAAACCCCTGTTTTTCCAAATCCTCGTATGTTATTGTCTTGTTCGGATCCTGGCTGAATAATTCCTGCGCTACAAAACAAGCTGCCTTAGCCTGAGAGCGCGCTATATTTTCCCGTGCCTTTGTTTGCGCGTTTATATACGCAGGAATAGCGATTGCGGCAAGAATTCCAAGAATAAAAACTATCATGAGCGGGACTGCTACCCACAGCACTATTTTAACGGGATTTGTTTCTTTAATATGAATTGATGGGGGCTGTACAGATTGAATTACATAGTTGCATTTTATACATCTGAAATTGTTATCCTCATTTTGGGCGCCGCATTTGGGACAATACATTTTCCACTCCTGAAAAAAATGTGCGCAAAGTTATTGCTAACTATATCCAACTATATCTGACTTGTCAATTAAATTTTCCGTTTTAATCAAATTATTTACTTGAGAATAAAATACTCTATAACAGCGATGAAAAAAACAATTAAACCTGCCGGGATAATTTTTTTGTACACTCCCCATATGTCTGCCTTGAAATACTCCCTTGTCAGCACAAGACAGACATGAACCGGCGAGAACAAAACGCCCATAAATCCCGCGGCAAAAGCAAATGTGATCACACCGATTGAAGGCTCTTTTACAATGCTTAATATAAGAGGAAATGTGGTTCCAACAAAACCGGCTGTAAGCCCTGTGAGCAGTCCGCTTACAAAAGGCAGAAGCGCAAGAATCGGCATCAGAGGCACTCCTGTTTCAGTCAGAACTCCGCTTAGATTTTTTACCGAGCCTGAAACCTCCATAATCTCCTTAAAAACCATCACACCAGCTATAAGGAGCAAAACATCGATTGATAAGCCGTGCAGAATAACCCTTGCCATATTTTTGATTTTGTATCTGTAAAAAATGAAAAGCCCCAGCAGCAGAATCAAAAGCGCGTAGTGAAGTTCGAAATTAAATACAACAACAAGCGCAAGAACAGCTGCGACAGGGATAAAACTCAGCGCGCCTTTTTTAGATATGCCTTCTGATAAAGGGAATTTTCCCTTTACCTCTTTCATGCCAAAAATAAATCCTGTCACAAAAATAAAAACAGCATAAGTTGCGTTAGCAATGATCATGGTTCTTAATTCTATGCCTGTTACTGCTGAGGCAAGCAGTATGCCGGGATAAAGCGGAAGTATATATTCCCATGGATGCCTGAACCAGTAATTCACAAATGCCTTTTCCTCTTGAGACATCTTCATATCTTTTGTGGATTCATCCACCATTGGAGCTGAGAAATATGCGCCACCGATTGAAGGAAGAAGACCTATAAGCAGAGGCATCGAGATTATCACCGCTTTTTTTCTCTGGAGCAGAGCCCTTGACGCCTTCATCATCTCAGCAAGCACATCATTCTCCCGAAGCACAAGCTCAAAGCTCTTTATCATAGTTAGCGCTAGTGCAAGCTTGATTGTTACCTTGTCAATAAGAGCGTTTTTTATCGAGGATACTATTAAAGTCAGGGGCATTAAATACAACAAGGCAAGTGTACCGGCAGCTACGAGCATTACATACCCAATGTTCCATTTTTTTCTGAGAAGGATCAGGATGATAACAAATACAGCAGTGATTTTCAGAACGTCAAGCATTTCAAATTATAACATGTCGTTTGTTTATGGTTTGATAATCCAACTATTTGTAAGCAGGCATTTATAAAGTGCGGCAGGCGCGGATGAAAAGCCTTTTGCAGCGATACTTCAGCGCCAAGCCCTCCCGCTCTGTTAAGCTGTTTCAGAATCACCTTAAATCAGACAATATAAACATTAATTTAATCGCTTTACAAAAGGCTTAGAAGCTGTGACTGCCTCACTGATCACTGATTGTGATTAATCCTTGTAGTTAAACAATCAGAGTTGTTATTATTTAGTTCATGAAAACATTTCGCAAAGAACTGTGGTTCAATGTCCCGTCAAGAAGGGCGTTTATAAACATCACTCCGCAGGTTGAGGAGTGTCTGAGAGAAAGCAAAATAAGCGAGGGCATTGTGCTTGTTAATGCAATGCACATCACAGCCTCTGTTTTTATAAATGATGACGAATCGGGACTGCATTCTGATTTTGATAAATGGCTTGAAAAACTCGCGCCTAATGAACCTGTCACACAATATAAACACAATAACGCTGAAGACAATGCTGATGCGCATTTAAAGCGCCAGATTATGGGGAGGGAAGTTATAGTTGCTATTACAAACGCTAAACTTGATTTCGGGCCGTGGGAGCAGATTTTTTACGGCGAGTTTGACGGGAAAAGAAAAAAAAGGGTTTTGGTTAAGATAATAGGGGAATGAAAAAGATTGCTATAACAATGGGCGATGCTGCGGGCGTAGGCCCTGAAATTATTATCAAGGCCGTCTCATCTAATAAGATCACGAACCTCTGCACGCCAATTATTATCGCCGACAGATTAGTTATCGAAGAAATAATCAGCCTTCTTCAATCTCAAATTAAAATAAAAACAATCCAGTCAGCAGATGAATGCATATCAGACCCTGAATGCATAAATCTTATTGACTTGAAGCTTCTGAAAAAATTTCATACATGCAGACCATCTGCTGAAAATGGAAAGGCATGTGTAAGTTACATCCAAAAAGCTGTTGAACTTGCCTTGAATAAAGAAGTTGATGCAATTGTGACAGCGCCAATTTCAAAAGAATCATTGAATATGGCGGGTTTGAAATGGCCCGGTCATACTGAGATGCTTGCTGAATTTACTGGGACAAAAGACTACGCAATGATGCTTATCGGCGGACAATTAAAAGTCCTGCTTGTAACGATTCATACATCTATTAAAACCGTGCCTAAACAAATTACAAAAGAAAAAGTTTTAAAAACAATACTGATTGCTAAAAAAGCCGCTGACATGCTTGACATTAAGCATCCCCGCATTGCAGTTGCAGGCCTCAATCCTCATGCAGGAGAAGCAGGCATGTTCGGAGATGAAGAGATAAAAGAGATTGTTCCTGCAATTGCAGAGGCAAAAAAACATGGAGTTACTGTAACAGGTCCATATCCGCCAGACACAGTATTTTACAAAGCATATAATCAGGAACTGGATATTGTTATCTGCATGTATCATGATCAGGGCTTAATTCCACTTAAGATGACTGCATTTGAAGAAGGAGTAAATATAACAATCGGTCTTCCCATCATCAGAACATCGCCTGACCATGGCACTGCTTATGACATTGCATGGAAGGGGATCGCAAATCCATCAAGCATGATCGAAGCTATAAAACTCGCAGTAAGGCTCAGGATATAATTTTCTGAAGGAGAATACAATGAAAATATCAATTACATATTGTGTGCCTTGAAACTATCTTCCTAAAGCTGCCAGCCTGGCGGCTCGAATTGAAAAAGAGGTTGGGTACAGAAGCGATCTGCTTCCCGGAAATAACGGCATTTTCGATGTAATAGTGGATGGAAACATTATATATTCGAAGCATCAGGCAGGAAAATTTCCGGAAGAACAGGAAGTAATCATACTAATAAAAAATCTAAAATGATATTTTAAGTCCTTCTGTCTTGATCACAAGCCACTTTGCGCGTTCTTTTTCCAGAGAGAATTTTAAATGCATAGGGGCTTTTATGTCTCCTATTATGTATCCTGTATCATTCCCTATAGTTGCTATCACCCTGATATCAAGCTCTGCACTTGCCTTTTCTTCTTTAACGCTTATCTTAAGGTTTTCATATTCAATCTTTATGTCATTCATTGCCTTGAACTGGTTTTCGAGAACCTTTTTAAGGATCAGATATGACACTCCGTATTCATCCTGATAATTGAATGAGATTTTTGACATCACAACATCAAGGTCTTTTTTCTCCACTGCCGCTGAGCCTTCTTTAATCAATTTTTTGATCCTTGCCTCATCAGATGGCCAGAGAAGATATATGATTACTGGAGAAAGTATCAACAGAAAAAGCAGTATGATTGATTTTTTACTCATTCGTTATATTATATTTCACGTTAATCTTTAAATCTTTTCTGAGCGAATGCTGCACAGAACAGTATTTTTCCTTTGATAAAGATATAGCCTTATCCATTTTTTCAGGAGTAATGTTTTTGCCTGAGATATTTATAACCATTTCGATTGATCTGAAATACTGCGGAGGGTTTGATCTTCTCTCGCCTGATATGTTCATCTTAAAGCTTGCAATCTCAACCTTCATTTTTCTAAGAAAAGACACGACATATATTGCATGACAGCCTGAAAGACTCATAAGCAAAGACTCTGTGGGCATGCATCCCCACTCTACATTGGCATCAAAATCAATCTCGTAACCGCTCTGTGTTCTTGCTTTAAAAACTAAATCCTTCTCAAGATTTAGTGTAGTTTTAAGTAAATGCCTGTTCTTTTCATCATGGCAGCTAAGGTCTATGTTCTCATGTTCGTTTTCCATTCTATTCACCTGAAAATCAGTTTTATTGTACTCCACTAATTGCGTTTTTTACCACCACAAGCATCTGCTCTAGATTCACCTCGCTTATGCTCAAAGGCGGCATTATTACAATCACATTTCCAAGTGGTCTTAAGAAGACTCCATTTTCTCTCGCATAATTTGCAATCTTCCATCCAATTTTATCTTCCCATTGATACGGCTTTTTAGTTTTTTTATTCTCGACTAATTCAACTCCTGCCATAAGCCCTTTGTTTCTGACGTCTCCAACACTCGGCATGGATAATATTTCTTTGAGCCACTCTTTAAGCATCTGGATTTTAGGCTGAAGTTTTTTCAGTGTTTCTTCTTTCTCGAATATCTCAAGACATGCCAGAGCCGCTGCGCATGCAATAGGGTTTCCTGTGTATGAATGACCGTGGAAAAATGTTTTTAAATCTTTGAACTCGCCAAGAAATGCATTATAGATCTCATTGTTTGTGACTGTTACTGACAAAGGCAGATATCCACCTGTAATTCCTTTCGAAAGACAGATTATATCCGGGGTTACTTTTTCATGTTCGCAGGCAAACATCTTCCCTGTTCTTCCGAATCCCGTTGCAACCTCATCAGCTATCATTAGAACATTATATTTTGTGCATAGATCTCTGACCCCTTTTAAATATCCTTCTGGCGAGACAATCATTCCGCCTGCTGCTTGAACCAGCGGTTCGATTATAACTGCAGCGATGCTGGATGAATATTTTTTTAGAATATCCTCCATTTTTTTAAGACACGCCATTTTGCAACTCGGATAACTAAGTTTAAGTTCACACCTGTAGCAGTATGGAGACGGAGCTTTATATGTTTTGAACAACAATGGCTTGAATGTCTTGTGAAAAATATCTATGCCGCCGACACTTACCGCGCCCAATGTATCTCCATGATATGCGTTGTTCAAAGAGAGAAATGTGTTTCTGCCTTTCACTCCCTTATGTATCCAATACTGGAATGCCATCTTTAATGCGACTTCAACTGATGTTGAACCATTATCAGAATAAAAAGTCTTAGAAATATTAAAGCCAGAATCATGCATGAGCTTTGCAAGTCTCTCTGCAAGCTTTATTGCCGGAACATTGCTTAATCCAAGAAGTGTTGAGTGCGAGACTTTATCAACTTGTTCTTTTATTGCCTCATCAATCTCTTTTTTTCTGTGGCCGTGGATGTTCACCCAGATTGATGACACTCCGTCGAGATACCATCTGCCGTCAATGTCTTTTATGAAACAGTCTCTTGCTTCAGAGATGATGACAGGCTCGGTCTCAGCCCACTCTTTCATCTGCGTGAATGGATGCCAGATGAATTTTCTGTCAGCCTCTAAGAGTTTTTTTCTGTTATTTATATCGCTCATATTATGGATGTGTTAAGTATATCACACCGCCTTGACACGTTAATCGTCTTGTCATACAATCATAATTGAAATCCAGAGAGAACAAAAAAATAATGGAGGGTTAAATCATGGCAAATCAATTTATGTCAGTCCCAAAAACAGTCGCAGCAGGAATTCTTCTTGCATTGATCGCAGTCCTTTTTAGTTTCGGCCTAGGAGGAACATTCGGAATAGGAGAAGAAGTCATAAAAAAATACCTTGATGATTCAGGGAAAAGCGTTCTGGAATCCGTTTATAAAGGTGATGCGCAGAAAATGGATGCTGTTGTGAAAAAATCATTTTCCTATTTAATAAGATCTCATCTTCACGGAGGAGCTATCGGAGTTTTTTCTCTTGCAGCTATCTGTATTCTTATTCTTGTTTCCAAACTCGGCCTGATTGAAAAATTGAGCTCTCTTGCCCTTGGGATAGGACCCCTCTCTTATTCTTTGTTCTGGTTTTGTGTTGGACTAAAAGCGCCTTTCCTTGGAAACACTGGCGCAGCTAAAAACTCATTCGAGCTTCTTGCAATCATAGGAGGAGGGCTTTCCATCCTCGGTCTTTTTGGAGTGATATTTTCTGTCTGGAAAAATTGCTTCTGTAAACAGAAAGCAGCGTAACATAATATATCATTTACTAGAGGCGAGGCAGTTTTATGCCGCGCCTCTAGTTTTTAGTAAACATCTCAATATCCTGGAAAATTAAATTCTTCTGCAAAGAAACTGATAAGCGAGATTTTCAATTTTTGGCCGTGTTCGAGAACATAATTATATATTTCAGCAAATCAGAGAGCTGATGTCAAAAAACAGGTTAAAAATTCATTTCTTTGAAAAAAATGGTCTTTTTTTATTTTTGCTTCCCTTATATAATCTAAACTATAGACTTATAAAAAATATTCATTTGACTATATACTGAAGGGGTTATAAATTAATGCAAATAAAGGAATACTTGTTCTTTTGCATCAGTTGCAGGGATGTGCATTAGAACACAATCTCAAGATAATTTAACAGGAGGATACTGATGAACAAGCATGATTTTGAGTCTGTCAGAAAACGGCTTGGCGGAGTATCGCGAAGAGATTTTCTGAAATTCTGTACTGTCATGGCTGCAAGTATGGGGCTGCCTCTAGGCATGGGAGCAGAAATTGCCGAGGCAATAATTAACCCCAAAAGACCGCCGGTAATTTGGCTGTCATTCCAGGAATGTACCGGATGCGTTGAGTCTTTATTAAGGTCAACTCACCCTACACTGGAACATCTTATTCTTGATCTCATTTCTCTCGACTACTCTGAAACTCTCTGCGCAGCAGCTGGACATCAGGTCGAGGCTTTAAAGAAAAAATCCATCGAAGAAAACAAGGGGAAATTCATTCTCGTAGTCGACGGCTCAATCCCTACAAAAGACAATGGGATATACTGCAAGATTGCAGGAAAAACCGCACTCGAGATTCTAAAGGAAACAGCGCCTCATGCAGCAGCGATCATTGCAATGGGCTCATGTGCATCATGGGGTGGGATACCGTCAGCAGGTCCAAATCCAACCGGCGCTAAACCTGTATCAGAAATTATTAAAGACAAGCCTGTTGTAGCAATCCCGGGATGTCCGCCAAATCCATACAATCTTCTTTCAACTGTAATTCACTTTCTGACATTTAAAAAACTTCCCGAACTTGACGATAAAGGCAGACCTAAATTCGCATACGGCGAGCTTATACATGAGAATTGCGAACGCAGACCTCATTATGATGCAGGAAGATTCGCAAAACAGTTCGGAGACGATGGTCATAGAAAAGGCTGGTGTCTCTATAAACTTGGATGCAAAGGACCAGAAACATATTCAAACTGTCCGTCAATTCAGTTTGGCGACACCGGAGCAGGAGCAGGCACATGGCCTGTTGGAGTTGGACATCCATGTTTCGGCTGTACAGAAAAAGGCGTAGGCTTCAATATACCGCTTCATACTGTTGCTAAGGTTAAAAACTTTACCCCACCAGACACATATCCGCGAATCGTTGAAGAGAAGAGCGGCGGCGCAACAGTTCTCGGCGCTGCAGTTGTTGCAGGTATTGCAGGCGCAGCAATCGGAGCAGGCGTATCAGTTGCTAAAAAACTTGGTGAATCCGAAGAAGAAAATAAAGATAATAAAAAAGTGAGGTAGGCCATGGATCTAAAGAGGAGAGATTTTATTAAAGGAGTTGCATGCAGCAGTCTGCTGCTAGCAGCAGACGCTCCCTCTGTCTTTGCAGCAGAGCCTCGAAAGACACTTTCATCTGATGCGCTTGGCATTCTTTATGATGCCACGCTCTGCGTTGGATGCAAGGCCTGTGTAGCTGCCTGCAAGCAGAATAATGACATGCCTCCTGATCATACTACAGAGGAAAAGCTCTATGATGACCCTATAGATCTTTCAGGCAAGACGCTGAATATCATCAAGCTTTACAAACACGGCGCCGGCACTGAAAAAGATAATGAGACCGGGTATTCATACATAAAGAGACATTGCATGCACTGCATTGATCCTTCGTGCATCTCAGCCTGTCCTGTAAAAGCACTCACAAAAAATCCTAAAAACGGTATTGTTGAATACAATAAAGATGCATGTGTAGGCTGTCGCTATTGCCAGCTTGCATGTCCGTATAATATTCCTAAATTCGAGTGGCTTGAGGCATTTCCGCAGATCAGAAAATGTCAGCTATGTTCTCACCTTATTAAGAAGGGAAAGATATCAGCCTGCTGCGATGTATGCCCTACAGGAGCATCACTTTTCGGCAATGTTAATGACCTTCTTAAAGAGGCAAAACGAAGACTGGAAATGAAGCCTGGCGAAGAAAATGTGTTTCCTGTAGCGTCAATTAACTCAAAAGACACAACAGCCCGGCCAGCAGGAAAATATTTTCAGCATATTTACGGTGAGAAAGAAGGCGGAGGAACACAGGTTCTTTTCCTCGCAGGAGTATCCCATGAAAAACTTGGACTTCCTAAACTTTCCGATAGAGCAGATGCTGCTGTTTCAGAGGGCATACAGCACGGAATTTATAAAGGCATGATCGGACCTGTTGCGTTGTTAGCAGGCCTTCTGTTTACGGTATACAAGAATACAAAAAAAGATGATAAATAAAAAAGGAGAAAAGACATGGCAGATAACAAGCCGCTAGGCGGAAAAATCCTTACAAAACCGTTTCTGGTCTGCTTGGTCATTTTGGCAATCGCTGGGATCCTGCTGATTAAAAGACTTATATTCGGCGTGGGTTCTGTAACAAATCTCACTGACGGTTATCCATGGGGAATATGGATTGCATATGATGTTGTTGTCGGTACAGCGCTTGCTTGCGGCGGTTACGCAATGGCCCTGTTGATATATGTTTTAAACAAAGGCGAGTACTATCCTCTTATACGTTCAGCCATACTTACAAGCGTGTTTGGATATACACTGGCTGGCGTATCAATATTTTTCGATGTTGGACGTTACTGGCAGCTGCATAATATGTTCCTGCCGTGGTTTTCGCAGATTAACTCGATACTGTTTGAGGTTGGGGTCTGCATAGCCTTGTACGTCTTAGTTCTCTGGATCGAGTTCACTCCTTCATTCCTAGAAAAATGGAAAACAGAAAAGTATTTGAAAATAGCCAATAAGTTCATGTTTATATTTATCGCTATAGGCATTCTGCTTCCCACAATGCACCAGTCATCTCTAGGTTCTCTGCTTATTATAGCTGGACAAAAGGTATCGCCTCTGTGGCAGACAAATCTTCTTCCGTTATTGTTTCTCACAACTGCCATAACAATGGGCTACTCCATAGTCGTGATGGAGTCAATTCTTTCATCTCTTGGATTCAGAATGCCTCTTGAAACTCCGATACTTGGGAAACTTTCAAAAATAATACCGAGGCTTATAGTCTTTTATCTTGTTGTGCGTTTTGGCGAGCTTATCTACAGAGGACAGCTCGGTCTTGCATTAAACGGTGATTTCAAGGGATTCATGTTTATAGTAGAAAATATACTGTATTTAATACCTGTTGTTATTTTGTTTCAGTCGAAAAATCTGACTAAGCCGCGCATGATATTCATCGCCGCTGTCTCAATGCTGCTTGCAGGTTCAGTCTATAGATTCAACGCCTTTCTGGTCGGATTTGATCCGGGTCCGGGATGGCATTACTTCCCATCTTTCTCAGAGACAATGATCACCCTTGGTTTCATTTCTATAGAGATAATGGGATATTTATATTTAGTAAAAAAACTGCCTGTATTGCCTGTTCTGCGGCATACATAAATTTATAGGAGGAGATTCATATGGCAAAGCGAATTACGATTGACCCTGTAACAAGAATCGAAGGCCATCTTAGAATAGACTGCGAGATAGATGGCGGCAAAGTTAAAAATGCCTGGTCATCGGGCCAAATGTGGCGCGGAATTGAAGTAATACTGAAAGGGAGGGATCCCCGCGAAG
Organism: Nitrospiraceae bacterium; assembly: GCA_021373015.1. Classification (NCBI taxonomy): domain Bacteria; kingdom Pseudomonadati; phylum Nitrospirota; class Nitrospiria; order Nitrospirales; family Nitrospiraceae; species Nitrospiraceae bacterium. The sequence goes on along the minus strand of JAJFTJ010000010.1, from coordinate 16,031 downwards.
CATGGCTCTTCACACAAAGAATATGCGGTGTTTGCACAACTGTTCATGCTGTTGCATCAGTAAGAGCAGTCGAAAATGCACTCAAGCTTGAGATACCATTGAACGCACAGTACATAAGAAACCTGATTGTTGCTGCACACGCTATTCACGATCATATCGTTCACTTCTACCACCTGTCAGCGCTTGACTGGGTGGATATTGTTTCAGCCTTGAAAGCAGATACTGCTAAAACATCGAGACTCGCACAGAGCGTGTCAAAATGGCCAATAAACAGCCAGCAGCACTTTAAAGATGTTCAGGAGAGACTAAAGACATTTGTAAGTTCAGGACAGCTCGGTATCTTTGCAAATGGATACTGGGGGCATCCTGCAATGAAGCTTGCTCCTGAAGTCAATCTGCTTGCAGCATCTCATTATCTGCAGGCTCTTGAATATCAGAGAACAGCAAATAAGATAGTCTCTGTGCTTGGCGGGAAAACGCCACATATCCAGAATCTGGCTGTAGGAGGTGTTGCTAATGCAATCAATCCAAGCAGCCCATCAACGCTCACAGTTGAGAAACTTTATTTCATCAAGACAATCATTGATGAGATAGGAAGATTCATTAACGATGTTTATTTCGTTGATGTCTGCGCTGTCGGAGCTTTCTACGCCGACTGGACAAAATACGGCTCGGGCGTGACCAACTATCTTTCAGTTCCTGAGTTCCCTCTGGACACTAAAGGCACGACCTTCGAGCTTGCCGGCGGTTACATCGAAAATGGAAACATAGGCGCATTCAAACCAATAAAAAGTTTTCAGGATGACCTGTTCAAGAATGGGGTAAAAGAAAGCATAAAACATTCATGGTATGACGGCAACTGGACTAAACATCCATGGGAAGAGGACACAGTTCCTAAATACACGGATTTTAAGGACGACGGAAAGTATTCATGGGTAAAGTCTCCGTCATTCAACGGTAAGCCTGCGCAGGTTGGTCCATTGGCAAACGTGCTTGCTCTTTATGCATCAGGGAATCCTATTGCAAAGAAATATGCTGAAAAAGCTCTCGCAACAGTAAGCGCTCTTGCTGGAGCAAAAGTGCCGATATCAGCGCTCCACTCCACAATAGGCCGTCATGCGGCGCGCGCAATCAGATGCGCTGTTCTGCACGAAGTGCTTTTAAAACAGTGGAACCTTCTGATCAACAATATCGGCAAGGGAGATACTGCTACATATAACAAACCTGAATTCCCAAGCGGAGAGATCAGAGGCTTTGGATTCCATGAAGCTCCAAGAGGAGTTCTTTCGCACTGGGTTGTTATAAAGAACGGCAAGATCAAGAATTACCAGTGCGTTGTTCCTTCAACATGGAATGCAGGACCAAGAAATCAGTCAGATGATCTCGGACCTTATGAGGCATCTTTGATAGGCAATCCAATTGCTGATCCTGAAAAGCCTCTTGAGGCATTAAGAACAATCCATTCGTTCGACCCGTGTCTTGCATGTGCAATCCATGTTGTTGACAAAAACAAGAAAGAGATTGTTAAAGTAACGGCATTCTAAGAATACTCGGAAATTGCCGGCATATACATTGAGGAGCCTGATTAAAGGCTCCTCAACAATTTTAAAGGGAAAATAAGCTAAACTACAATATGAAAGAAAACATTACGGAAACAAAACCAAAAGTCCTTATTATGGGCATAGGAAATATTCTTTTAATGGACGAAGGCGCAGGAGTAAGGGTCGTTGAGGATTTTCAAAAAAGATATTTTCTGCCTGAAGATGTAGAGATATTAGACGGCGGCACAAGCGGGATAGAACTTCTGGAATATATTGAAAACAGAGAAAATCTTTTTATTATTGATGTAGTAAAATCAGGCGCCAAACCCGGGAGCATAATCCGTATGGAGGGAGATGAAGTTCCCAAATATTTTGCGGGAAAGATATCGCCTCATCAAATAGGGGTTTCAGATCTGCTTGCAGCGGCAGCGTTGACATTACGCATGCCTAAACAGATTGTTCTTTTAGGGATTGAGCCGTCAGAACTGAAAACAGGCCTAGAGATGACTGATATAGTAAAATCTTCTGTACCAAAGATATCGGATATGCTTGCGGATGAATTGGAAAAAATTGGAATTAAGATTAATAAATCAGAACAATAACAAGGAGATTTAAAATGTGTCTTGCCGTGCCTTCAAAAGTGATTTCAATAAATGATATGATGGCAACAATAGATGTATACGGCGCACGCAGAGAAGTAAGTCTTCTTCTTCTGCCGGAGACTGTCTTTATAGGAGATTATGTTCTTGTTCATGCTGGGTTTGCGATACAAAAGGTTGAACAAGAAGCTGCCGAGGATGCTTTAAATCTGATAAAAACCATGTTCAGTAATTCTGCCGAGTGAAAATCTCCATCTGGTTGTATTTAATCCTGTGGGCGATGAACTAGAAAAATGCGCTTTCTGCCGGTAATCATCGCTATAGTTCTAATCTTCTTTGCAGGATTAGTATTCCTTCAGATAAGAAGTTTTTCGCAAGGACAAAAATTCAGCCTGTTAAAATTCATAAAACACAACAAGCTGGGACGTTTTATCGCAATTGTTATTCTTATAATTTTCATGCTCATGCTGTTGAGGTTGATGGGGAAGATAGCAGTTCTGGTTATGTTCATTCTGCTGCTTGTTTTATTTCTTACATTCAGAAAAATATGATCAACAGATTCTGGGAAGCTGTTCTCCCTGCAGCATATCCAGCATCCTTGTTCCGCCTGCGCTGGTTTCTATCAATACCATGCCGTTTGGAGATTCCTCAATGCTTCCGATAATTGCAGATACTTTCCCGTATTCATGAGACTGCATTGCCTCAAGAATCTTTTCTGCATGATTGGAAGGAACAATAGCTGCAAGTATTCCTTCATTTGCTATATACAAAGGATCAAGTCCTAAAAGCTCGCAAGCGCCTTTTACCTGTCCTGTGAAAGGGATTTCTGATTCCTGTATGCGGATACATTTCCCGGATTCAAGAGCAGCTTCTTTCAGAGTAGTCGCAAGCCCGCCTCTTGTCGGGTCGCGCATAAAGCCAATATCTTTTGTAACACCGAGCATCTTTTTGACCAGTCCATTTAAAGGTCTTGTGTCGCTAATCACAGGCGGGTCAAATGTAATCCCGTTTCTCTCAGCCATAATCGATATGCCGTGATTTCCAATCTCACCGCTTATAATAATCTTATCTCCTGTTTTTATGTTCTTTGCAGATATAGAGACCTTGTCATAAACAATGCCAATGCCTGATGTATTGATGAATATTCCGTCGCCTTTACCTTTATTCACAACCTTGGTATCACCGGCAACAATCTTCACCCCTGCTTTTTTTGCGGCCTCTGACATGGATGCAACAATCTTTTTCAAATCAGATATCAGAAAGCCTTCTTCTAAGATGAACCCGGCAGTTAACCATCTGGGTTCTGCACCTGAAACTGCAAGGTCATTTACTGTTCCATAAACAGCAAGCTCGCCTATGTTTCCGCCCGGGAAAAACAAAGGGGAGACAACATAAGAGTCTGTTGTATAAGCTATGCGTGAAGCATTTTTTATTTCCAGAACAGCAGAATCATTATATGCTGTGATGTTGAATGATTTTCCAATCTCATTTGAAATGAGTTCATGCATCATCTTTCCGCCGCTTCCATGACCCAAGCGTATTCTATCCATTAAAAACTCCGTATTTATAATAAGCTGCACAGCTTCCCTCTGTGCTGACCATACATGCCCCAACAGGATTTTCAGGCGTGCATCCTGTCCCAAACATAGGGCATTCAGTAGGTATCTTTATTCCTTTTAAAACATCTCCGCATGAACATTCAGAAGGTTCAGGATGATACGGAACTTCTATCTTATATCTTTGAAGTACATCGAATAAATTGTATTCTTTTTTCAATTTTAATCCGCTTCCGGGTATTATTCCGATTCCTCTCCAGTATGCGTCTTCAGGTTCGAAATATTTTAATACCATACCGTATGCCTTGGGATTTCCTTCTTCTCTAACAACATCAGTGTACTGGATCATGACTTCAGCCCTGTTCTCAGCTATCTGCTCCACTATCATTAGTATCCCATCAAGTATATCTTTTGCGCTGAAGCCTGTTATAGCAGACGGTTTTTTGTATTCCGATGCCAGGAATTCATAGGGTTTTTTCCCGATAATAGTGCTCACATGTCCTGGGAGGATAAACCCGTCAACAGAAATATCAGGAGAAGCAAGGAGCGCCCTCAATGCAGGAGGGACCAGCTTATGCGTGGAATATATCATAAAATTTTCTGCATTCAGTCTTTCTGCCTCATGCAGGGTTCCTGCAATTATAGGAGAAGTTGTCTCGAATCCGGTTGCGAAAAAAACCACTTTGCGGTGTTTTTCTTTTAATGCCAGCTTGAGCGCATCGATCGGCGAGTAAACCACTCTGATATCCATTCCCTCTGCCTTTGCCTCATCAAGTGATTTTTCTCCTCCAGGCACACGCATCATATCGCCGAAGGTGGTTAGTATCACATCATCCATTCCCGCGATTGCTAACGCAGAATCAACATCCTTGATAGAAGTAACACAGACAGGACAGCCGGGTCCGCTCAAAAGAATTATTTCTTTCGGTATCAGGCTTCTAATCCCCTGTCTGAATATTGCGACAGTATGTGTTCCGCAAACCTCCATGAGTTTTATTGGTCTGCCTATTTTGGCAGTAAGCATTTTGATCTTTTTAGCAGTCTGTTTCATCCTGTATTATCCCTTTTCATTTTTAATTCTCTCGCGCACAATGTAAGCCTGGCCGAGTGATACGCATGCATCATTGCACGGCATTGCTTTATTCAAAAAAACTTTAATGTTGTTAGACAAAAGGCCGCTTACAGTGCGTTCTGTTATATATCTGTTCTGGAATGTGCCGCCGCTCAAGACAACATCGTAGATATTCAGTCTTTCGCTGAGAATTTTAACTGTTTTGATAATAACATTAACGATCGTATTATGAAAACGGATTGATATTATTTTTTTGTCTTCTCCTCTGATAACATCTCTTAGAATCTCGAGTATTGTCTGGGAAAAGTCTATTACGATAGTTGCGCTTTTCTTAATATTCACAGGATAATCCTTGCTGTATTTTGCATCATTAATCACTGCCTCCAGAGCAATTGCCGCCTCTCCCTCAAATGTGTTTTTATCGCATATGCCTGTGATTGCAGAGACCGCATCAAAGAGTCTCCCTGCGCCTGATGACAGAGGGGAAAATTCGCGGGAATTCATAACTTTGATGATTGCATCAATATTTTCTTTTTTATATTTTTTTATAAAGCCGATTTTATCAAGGTATTCCATTGCTTCTTCGCCCATAGATTCACAGATGTAACTGACTGCGGTTCTCCAAGGCTCGCGGATTGCGGTCTCAGCTCCGGGCAGAGGGATATATTTAAAGTGCCCCAGTCGTTCAAATCCATTGATATCAGCAAGCAGAAATTCGCTTCCCCAGATTTTTCCGTCTGTGCCAAGGCCTGTTCCGTCAAATGCAGCTCCGATTACTTTTTTGTTAATTCCATGCTCAGCCATTACTGATGCGATATGCGCATAATGATGCTGTATAGGATATTTTTCGAGATCTTGTTTTAAAGCCCATTGCGTGGACATATAACCAGGGTGTATATCGTGGCCTATTGCCGTTGGATTTATTTTGTAGACAGATTTTATATTTTCAAAGCTTTCTTCAAAAAATTTTAAAGTCTCGTAATTTTCCATGTCGCCGATATGCTGGCTTGATATTGCAAAACTTCCCTTTGTGAGCGTAAATGTATTTTTCATGTCAGCTCCGCAGCCAATTACCTCAGGCCCATCACCCTGCAATGGAATCGGTTCAGGAACATATCCCCTTGACCTTCGTATAAATACAGGAAGAGATTTTTCTTCAATATCATGCGTGCTTAGGACAGAATCATCAACGCGCATGAAAATATCTCTGTTATGAAGCAGAACAGCATCAGCAAGCGCTGAAAGTTTTTCTATTGCCTCATTGTTGTCTCTTACAATCGGCTCCTCTGAAAAATTTCCGCTTGTCATAACAAGCGCATTAAATAAATTTTCATTCTGCTCGTTCTTTAAAAGCAGATAATGCAGAGGCGTATATGGGAGCATAAAGCCAAGATATTTATTATTCGGCGCAATAAAATCAGAGAATTTATTTTCGGGGTTATCCTGTTTTCTTAGAAGAACTATCGGACGCCTGTTTGATAAAAGCATATCCTCTTCTTCTTTCGATACATTAGCAAACAGCTTAATACTTCTTATTTCAGACGCCATTAATGCAAACGGCTTGTTGTTTCTGCGTTTGCGCTCTCTGAGTTTTTTAACAGCCTCATCATTCTCAGCATCGCATGCAATATGAAAACCCCCTATGCCTTTAATTGCAATGACAGCTCCATGTTTAAGCAGGGTTATGGCATGTTCAAGAGGATTCTTGCCTTTTACATTCTTAAAATCCTGATTCAGAATTTTCAATTCCAGAGACGGCCCGCATTTGGGACATGCATTCGGCTGAGCGTGAAATCTTCTGTTTTTAGGATCTTTATACTCAGCCAGACATTCTCTGCACATCTTAAAAACAGCCATTGTTGTATCAGGCCTGTCGTATGGCACAGCCTTTGTAATAGAAAATCTTGGGCCGCAGTTTGTGCAGTTAATAAACGGATAAAGATAGCGGCGATCTTTTGGATCAAACATCTCTTTCAAGCAGTCATCGCAGACTGTTACATCAGGAGAGACCATTGTAAATTTTTCTGTGTCTAAGCTCTTTGCGCTCTCGAGTATCTCGAATTTTTTATATCCGTGTTCAGGCAAAATGGATATCGAGATATCTGTTATTTTTGAGAGAGACGGAGCATCAGTGCCAAGCTTGGCGATAAATCTTGAGACCTCACTGCCTTCAACCTCGATTGTAACGCCTTCTGCAGTATTGATCACAAATCCATTTAAGTTAAACGACACCGCAAGATTATAGACAAAGGGTCTGAAGCCAACGCCCTGAACAATGCCTCTTACTTTGATCTCTGCCCGTTCAGCCATTCAGCCCATAAGTCAATGCCCTCGCCTGTACTGCATGAAACCTCAAATATCTTTATCTCAGGATTGAGCGAGAGCGCGTCTTTTTTTATTTTTTCAATATCAACATTTGTGTACGGAACAAGGTCTATCTTATTCAGCACCAATGCCTTTGATTCCTGAAACATGAGCGGATATTTCAAAGGCTTGTCATGCCCTTCGGTGATGCTCAGAACCATAGCCTTTATGTTCTCGCCGACCTTGAATTCTGCAGGGCAGACCAGATTGCCTACATTCTCGATTATGAGCATATTCATATCTTTGAGAGGAAGTTCACCCAGAACTCCGCTTATCATATTAGCGTCAAGGTGGCATGCGCCTCCTGTATTTATCTGAACAACAGGCACGCCTGCAGCATTAATTCTCTCTGCATCATCAGAGCCTGCAATATCGCCTTCAATAACACCTAGTTTTGCTTTTCCTTTTAGTTTTTGAATTGTTTTTTCGAGAAGTGTTGTCTTTCCTGCGCCCGGAGCTCCCATAAGATTTATTACAAACAATCCTGCTTCCTTGAATCTTTTTTTGTTTTCTTCAGCAAGGCGCTCGTTCGCCTCAAGTATTCGTGTAACAACTTTTACTTTCATCAGCTGACCTCCATATCAATAATTTCCATCTCATTCCCTTTATTTATCACAAAATCAGCAGAACCGCACTTTGGACATTCCAGAACATAAGCTTCTTCTGTATCAAAATCTCTCTTGCAGCTATTGCACGTTCCGCCCAGAGGGATGATATCGATTATCATCTCCGCGTCTTTTGCGATCGTGTCTGTTTTTATGTTATCGAATGCAAATAAAAGTGCATCAGGCATCACACCCGCAGCCTTTCCAATCTTGAGCCTGACCGAGTCTATTTTATTGCAGCTTTCTTCTCTACATTTTTTGACAATTATATCCATAATACTGAGAGCTATCGAGACTTCATGCATTTTTTATAAATCCCTGATGTTTTATTCAGCATTTTTATGCAGGTAAATAATGCTAACACATGAATTTGAAATACTCAACCCGGCTTATATTGATTATAAGATAAAGTAATTTGACATTTTGAAGCTGGGGAATTACTGTCTTTTTATAAAATAATGGCGCCCGATGCAAGACTAAAGCATGAAGCGCCATAAATAAAATTTTAATTCAGTTCGTGTATTTTTTATCTTTATTAAATTATGTTACCTGCAATTATGCCAGACATTGCAGCCGCCCTGTTTTGATGTATCGTAATTCTTCCTTGCATAGCAGCTGCAGTTGCACATATTCAGATTCGGAGCGTTGCTTGGACAGCAATAATATTTTCCGGGTGCGCATCCTGTGTTGAAACCGCAGTTAAGATTCCCCCCGCACGCACCGGATGCTAAAAGCGGATAGGCTTTTTCAATGCTTATGGAATCTGCTGATACAGTATCAATAGTTACTCCGCATGCAGTATTTTCTGTTTGTACTGCAGGACTCTCGCCAAATGCTGTTCCTAAACTTAATATTATGACCAGCGCTGCAAGCATAAACCCTAAATTTCTTTTCATAATTCACTCCTCTTTTTTTAATATCTGGAAAACTGTATTTTGTCTATTTTACCATTTTGTTTGTATATATAAACGCATTTAACCTATAATCTTTATTGATATAGATACAGCAAATTTCCTTATTTCTGTTGAATATTTTTCAATCTCATGATACCCTATTTTTTGTTTTATTCAGCGATTTTTGAATTATGGAGGCATTGCTTTCAATGAAAAGACTTTTGTGGGTAATTCAGATTTTTTTTATTCTCGTCTTATCTGCTCCTTTTGCTCTTCTGCCGCTTAGATGGGCTTTGAAGGCAGGGGAATATTTAGGACTCTTTATCTTCCATATCTGGGGAGGCAGAAGAAAAATAGCAATAGAGAACATGAGAAAATCTGTTGACGCTGGAGCAATACGACTTGAAGGAACTCCTGAACTGGCAATAAAAGAAAATTTTAAAAATATGGGCAGGTCATTAGTCGAGGTGATAAAGATATATTATGGTCTTGGCAGAAAGATAATTGATTCTGTTGTTGTCGAAGGCATTGAGCATGCCATAAAAGCAAATTCCAAAGGCAAGGGCATAATGCTGATAACAGGCCACTGCGGCAACTGGGAAATTATGGCTCTGGCAGGTTCTGCAAAGTTTAAAGGTTTTTCTGTCCTTGCCAGACCCTTAAACAATAAATTTATTAATAGATTTGTTGAGATAACAAGAAAGCGTTACGGCAACAATATTATTTACAAAGAAGGCGCTCTAAGGGATATTCTCAATACATTCAGGACAGGCGGGACTGTCGGAATTCTTATGGACCAGTCGGTTTTGGCTGTTGAAGGTTATATTATTGATTTTCTTGGAAGAGGCGCATGGACAACAAAGATGCCTGCGCTTATAGCAAGAAAATATGAGGCAGCAGTAGTTCCTGTTTTTATTCACAGACAAGGAAATGGGCATAAGATAATCATCTATCCTGAGATAGAGCTTTCTCATTCTGAGAACAAGGAACAGGCTGTTATCGAAGATACAAAAAAGTTCTCCGGTTATATAGAAAATTACATTAAGGAACATCCGACTGAGTGGCTTTGGATACACAGAAAGTGGAAACGTGTTTAGGTCTTTACTAGAAATTTATTTTTATGGATAATATATAGGTTCCTTTGGCCTGCAGATGCAGCAGATCTTTTGTCATTGGAATTGATAAAAATAAAAAATTATTTAGGGGTGACTATGTCCGCATCTACATTGCAGCGAGTAAAAGACCTTTTTGTCGAGAAGCTGAAACTAAACGAGGCTGAGCTTACGCCCTCCTCAACATTAGACAGCCTCGGCCTCGATTCTCTTGACAAGATCGAGTTCATGTTCACAATCGAAGAAGAATTTGACATTAAGATACCTGACCGCGAAGTTCAGATAAACACAATTCAGGATCTGATAGACACGATTGACAGATTTGTAGCTGAACAAAATCCTAAAAAAGCTTAAGGATAGTTTGATTTGAGAAGAGTAGCTGTTACAGGATTGGGCATTATCTCGCCAACCGGCAAAAACCCTGCCGATTTCTTTAATAATCTAATGTCCGCAAAATCAGCGGTGAAAAGAATATCTGAACCCTTTGCTGAAAAACTCTCTATAAAGATTTCTGCTCCTGCTGATTTCAATGTATCAGATTATTTCCATGGCAAAGGCGCATGGTCTCTTGACAGAGTGACCCAGATGGCTCTTGTAGCAGCGTCGCAGGCATGGAATGATTCAGGACTCTCACTCACCGACGAGGAAAAACTTCGCACAGGCGTGTATATGGGAACAGGGATGGGCGGATCGCAATCTCTGGAGGATGTAAATTTAAGCATATACGTGAAAAAAGCTGACAGGGTAAGCCCCTTGTCAGTAGTAAAGATAATGAACAATGCCTCTGCATCCCACATTTCTATTGAATATAAATTATTCGGTCCATGTCTTACTTTTTCAACGGCATGTTCAGCCTCGTCAGTTGCGATAGGAGAAGCCTTTCACAGGATAAAATACGGCAGCGTTGACCGAATGCTTGCAGGCGGCACAGAGAGCATCCTTCAATTAGCATCCTTCAAATGCTGGGAGTCAATGCGTGTGCTGGCTTTAGAGGATCCTGAAGACCCGTCTGCTTCATGCAAGCCTTTTTCAAAAAACAGAACCGGTTTTGTGCTTGGAGAAGGCGCTGCAGTCATTGTAATGGAAGAGATGGAAGCTGCAAAAAAACGCGGAGCAAAGATCTATGGAGAAGTAATCGGATATTCTTCAACGTGCGATGCACATCACATCACAAGTCCTTCTGTTGAAGGGCAGGTGCGTGCAATGAACCTTGCCTTTGACGATGCAAAAATATCTACTGATGATATTGATTACATAAATGCGCATGGAACTGCAACAGAGATAAATGATCTTGTTGAAACTCAGGCATTAAAAAAAGTGTTCTCTGAGCAGGCGTACAAAATCCCTGTAAGCTCAACCAAGTCAATGCACGGCCATCTGATTGGAGCAGGCGGAGCAGTGGAGTTCATAGCTTCAATTCTCGCTATAAAAAACAAAGCGGTGCCTCCAACAGCAAATCTAAAAGTGCCGGATCCTGAATGCGACCTTGACTATGTTCCAAATGTCGGGCGACACGGCGTAAAGGTCAGAACTGTCATGTCAAATTCCTTCGCATTCGGCGGAACAAACGCAGTTCTAATCATAAAAGAAGTTTAGAAAAATCTGGTGCCCCCTGCAAGAATCGAACTTGCGACACCAGGTTTAGGAAACCTGTGCTCTATCCTACTGAGCTAAGGGGGCGGGGGGATAAATTCTAAATTCAGACTCAAGGTTGAAAAATAAATTTATGATAACATCTCCTTTTGTTTTTCGTCCAGCTTCTTATCGCCTTTTTGAATAAAGCTGATTATCTCTCTGTTCATCGCTTCTATGGTAAATTCAGAAGGCATTATATCAACTTTGAATCCTGCTTTTTCGACTGCCTTTGCAGTAACATTGCCGATAACAGCGATGGTCACATCTTCGAGCAGGGCTTTTGAGTCTTCTCCGATGATCTTTATGAAATTATTGAATGCGGAACTGCTCGTGAACACTGCCATGAATTCTCTGCCTATTTTTCTCGAAAGCCGTATCTCTGAAAGAAGTTTTTTTACTTTTTCTGCTTTTATCTCAGGCATAACAGTCCTGTAAGTTACGGGAACATCTATCTCTCCTCCGAGTTCTCGCATCTTCCCAGGAAAAATCTCTCTTGCGTTCTCAGCGCGCGGCAAAAGAAATCTCATCCCCTTGGGGTTCGGGAATACGTTTATCAAACCTTCAGCATTAAATTTATCCGGTATAAGGCTTACTTTTATCCCGTATCTTTCTATCTCTTCCGCTGTCTTTGAGCCGACAGCGCAGACTTTTATCTTTTTTATTAATTCGATTTCTTTGTTAAGGGCAGAAAATCTTTTGATGAAATACTTGACAGCATTTCTGCTTGTGAAAATTATCCAGTCGTATGTTTCTATTTTTTCTATTGCATTATCGAGCGCATCATAGTTTTCAGGCGGGATTATCTCGATGCAGGGAAATTTGATTATCTCTGCGCCGAAATTTCTCAACGGATCGAATTCCGCAGAGTCTTCTCTTGTGATAAGTATTTTTATATTATTGGCATTCATTTATAAGATTATTTTACCTTGGACAATTTTAACACAAATAAAAAAGGCGGGTCGAAAAGACCCGCCTTTAAACACAATTAAGTGTTGTCTAACTTAGAACTTGTACATAAGAACGTGCTGCATTGCGATTGCATTCTCGTCCTGTTTCAGAGTGTCGCTTCTCTCCCAAGCTTTGCCAGGCATTAAGATACCGCCCTGAATGCTGTAGTTGAGGTTCTTTGTGATGTCATAGCTGATCAGCATATCAATTTCATTACCGATTGACTTGCTGCTGCCATTATATGACATTGCTGAGATGTTCTTATATGTTCCTCTGAGATTTATAAAAGCTCCTGTGACAGCAAGGTCTTTCATTGGCTTGTAAGTTGCTGCCAATCTGTTGAACCATGTTCCTGCTGGAACTGGTACGCCAGGACCGTAGTTGCTAGTTGCTGTAAGGGCGCCTCCCTGTACTCCTCTTACCAAATAGCCATATACGAATGTTGCATAGTCTTTATCTTCAAGATATGTTGTGAAGCCTTCTGATTTGTCGGTAGTGTCGCCTTTGTCTCCGCTGTAGTAAATGGAAGCTGCTGAGAGTGTCAACTCGTTGATTGGAGCATAGTTTGCGACTAAGCGTGCATGGTAGCCTTGGTATTTTACTTTTGCTGTGTCTGATCCATGATCACCAAACTGCTTGTCAAATGCTGCAAGCAATCCCAATGGACCGAACTTGCCCTTGTAGGTAAGTCCTGCGTTGTATAGTACATTGCTCTTTTTAGTAGCAACATCAGAATTTCTAACCATAGCAACGTTGAATCCGAGGCCATGACCTGAGAGATCAAAATCGCCTGTTGCAAAGTAGATGTCCGTATCCTTGTCAGGTGAGCCTTCAGTTGTTGCAACATCGTTCATTTCAGTAACTTTAATTGTTCCTAATGCTACTGAATTCTTGCCGAATGGGTATGAAAGAATAAGAGCATCAGCGCCTTCTTTTGAGAAATCAAGGAATGATGCTACGCCGAGCTGGCCGAGCTGATGACCAACCTTAACATTAACGCCTAATACTGGGAACTCGATAAAGAGCTGTCTGAAGTTTGGACCAAGTGATCCTGTAGTCACATCGTCTTCAGCAGGCTTGCCGATTTCAGCTGTGGAACTAGTTTTACCCCATGTGAGCCATCCTGTCTTTCCTGAGTAGAACTCTATTACGCCTTTCACCTTGCCTGTTGTTGCTGTTACACCAAGGGCATAGTGGTACTGATACATAGAAGCATTACCTTTTTCACCCCCGCTGCCGTCGCTGTCATTAAGGTCAAGGTTCTTAAAATATCTGCCTCTCATGCCTATCTCACCGGTAAGAGCTACCTGTGTATCGCCTTTAGCCACAACAGATGTGGTTCCAGCAGGCATCTGTGCAAAAGCAACTGCCGCAAAGCTGAGTACTAACAACATGCTTACGATTAATGCCAAATACTTTTTCAATGCTTTACCCTCCTTCGTTTGATCTTACGTCAAATTTGACTGCATTTTTTCCTGTTAAACAGGATTTTTGAATGATAACTATTCTTCACTCAAAATTTAATAATCATAAAATTATTTAAAAATTCTCCTCCTCCATCACCTCCCTGATAATCTGGGTCTCAGCCTCTTCCCGAGGCTTATAAATAAATTTCAGAGTTCTGCTTAAAACATCTTATCAAAGAACAGTTATTTGGCCAAAATATAAACCATATTCAAAACTTTTGTCAAGCCCTATTTCAGGCCTTGAATATTTATTTTTTATCCGCTTTAGCATGCCCTACCGTAACACGTTATAAAACATAAAGCAAGAAAAATACCAGTTAAATTTTAATGAAAATAAGGGTAAAATCCCGTGGTTTTTAAGTTCTATGTGTCCTTGATGCAACAGCCCATTGCAAAAAAACCACAGCTTTGTATGTTGCTCAGGAATATATTAAAAAATATCGTACGCATTAAATTAAACTTAAATGTTATTCTTAAAGCATCCTTGACTTAAGCAATACAAGAATTTAGAATCTTAGGTCTGCTTATTAGGGGCTGTAGCTCAGTTGGCATAAGACTCTTAGAGCGGTCGTATCGACAGGTCGAGTGAGTAGTACAGTTCAAAAGACAGGAATATTTTTCATTAGGGGCTGTAGCTCAGTTGGGATAAGGCTCTTAGAGCGGTCGCATCGACAGGTCGAGTGAGAAGTACAGTTCAAAAAGACAGGAATATTTTTCATTAGGGGCTGTAGCTCAGTTGGGAGAGCGCTTGAATGGCATTCAAGAGGTCGAGGGTTCGATCCCCTTCAGCTCCACCAAAAAACAAAAAACTATGCCTTATTTTGTTTACATTCTAAAAAGTAAGACTGCAGGAAGTTCGTACACAGGCAGTTCCGGCAATCTTGAAAAAAGACTTGCAGAGCATAACTCAGGAAAATCCTATTCGACTAAATACAAAAAACCATGGGAATTAGTTTATAAAGAGGAATATCCAACGCGTGCAGAGGCTGTTTCTCGAGAAAAATTTTTTAAAACTGTAGCCGGCAGATTAGAGCTGAAAGAAAAAGGAATTCTATAAACGAGTTCGATCAGATATTCGGCTGATGACACAAGAGGAGAGCGGTCGCATCGACAGGTCGGTCTAATCCCCTTCAGCTCCACCAAAAAAACCAATCCATTATTTACCGAAAGGGCAGTGCGGGTATCTGCATTCTTCGCAGTCCAGACATAAGCCGCCGTGTCCCATTTCTGCGAGTTCTTTCCTTCCTATCTTCTCTCCTGCAAGTATGCGCGGAAAAACAAGGTCGAATATTGTTGTCCTGTGATACATTCCGCATGCAGGTATTCCTAGGACAGGGATGGACCCAACATAGGCTGTTAAAAACATTGCTCCCGGAAGCACAGCTGAACCGTAACACAGATCTTTTGCCCCCAGATTTCTTATTGCAAACCTCGTAACATCATCAGGGTCAACAGACATTCCTCCTGTTGTTATCAATATGTCTGCTCCTGCGCTTATCAGCTCTCTGAGTTTTTCTTCTATGAATTTTTCATCATCAGGCGCATAATACATTCCAACTATCTCGCCTTTGAATTCTTCTATCTTTTCTTTTATTATCGGAGCAAATGCGTCCTTTATCTTTCCGTGATAAACTTCATTGCCTGTAATAACAACCCCTGCCTTGGGTTTTCTGAATTCTTTTACTTGTATTGCCCTGCTGTTTTGGCTCACGGCTGAGACCGCGGCATTCACTATATCTTTTTTAACAACAAGAGGTATCGCTCTTGTTCCTCCGATTATCTGGTCTTTTTTAACAACAGTATTATTATGTATTGTTGCGCACATAACTTCGCCGAGCATATTGAAGCTTAAAAGCGCTTCTTTATTGATCTTTAACAATCCGTCTCTGTCAGCCGCAAGTGTTATCTTGCCTTCTTTAGTCTCGCCTGTCATCTTAACGCCTTCGCCAATAAGCGCCTGCGCAAGCGCATATGCCGCATCATCCTCGTGCATCTCTGTCTCGTCTATATTGAGAACAAAAAGATTTTCCTTCCCAAGTCTTTTAAGATGATCTACATCTCCTTCTTTTATTACATGTCCCTTTTTAAATGCCCTTCCCTTAAAATCGTTTTTTCGTATTTCGGTGATATCGTGAGCAAGCACCATCCCCACTGCGTTTTGCACAGGAACAGTCTTTGCTCCAATTTTGCTTAATACTTCCGTGCCTTTCGCATCACACATGGCTCTCTCCTGAAAAATA
>JAJFTJ010000009.1 GCA_021373015.1 Nitrospiraceae bacterium | reverse complement strand
GTTATTCCGCAGTTTCAGAAAGCATTTTCAAGCATGAATGTTGAACTCCCCAGACTGACCAGAATGATATTTGAATTTGGAACATGGGCACAGAGCTATTGGTACTATGCCATTGCAGTCATTGGACTGATAATTTTACTTCTCAATTTTTTAAGAAAAGTCCCCGGATTGAGGATATATATCGACACAGGAATACTTAAAGTGCCAGTCTTCGGAGACATTCTTTACAAGGCGGCGCTGTCCAGATCATTCAGGACTATGTCGGCTTTGCTCAGGTCAGGCGTTCCCATTTTGAATGCACTTGAAATGGCAGGGGAAGTTGCATCCAACAGCAAGATAAACAACAACTTTTTGCTGATGAGGGATGCCGCTGCAATGGGAGCTCCAATGAACATTGTTATTAAGGAAAGAAAACTTTTTCCTCCCATGATCGCTCATATGATCGCAGTCGGAGAAGAAACAGGACGTACAGATGAAATGCTCCAGAAGATATCCGACTGGTATGACAGCGAATTGTCAGAGAAGATAAAGCGCCTCAGTTCTGTCCTTGAGCCAATCATGGTCGTCCTTGTGGGTGTAATCGTGGGATTTATGGTCCTGGCAATATTCCTCCCGATAATATCTGCAATACAGCAGTTTATGTAAGAAAAGAAAAACATAGAACAGTTGATCAGTTCATAAAATTACGAGATAACAATGCGTTATCAAGTAATCAGGAGCTGGTTGTGACCTGACTTCAGATAGCAAATATTGCCAATATAACACTCTGGAAATTGAAATAATTATTCAATATGGCCATTTAGTCTTGACAAACTTTACTCAAGGTGAAAAAATACAGAGTCAGTATAGAAATTATTAGTGTGTAAAAAAATTTTTACCTTGAGATCTTATTTTTCTATTGTTTTTCAATTTTTCCGTCTTTCTAATTATTGCAAATTTAAATATTAAAGGGGGAATTGAAAGAAACATCCTTTCAATAAACTTTAAAGGGGAACCGGGGGCGCCCGGTTCGGTAGGGTGGGGCAAGCGCAAATTGTTTGTGAACGAAATATAGAGTAATACGAATATGGATGAGAAGAGGAGATATTAACTTGAAGAAAATGCTTAAGAGAAAATCAAAAGGTTTCACACTGGTAGAACTTCTGATCGTAGTCATCATCATTGGTATCCTTGCCGGAATGATGATGCTTTCAACAGGCGGAGCAACAGCCAAGGCAGAGGCGACAAAGATAGTTTCCGACATGCGCAACATGAAGGCTGCTGCTATAATGGTATATGCAGATACGACAAAATGGCCAACAGAAATTGCTAGTCTGGATGAGTATATGGATCAGAAAATTGACACTATTAAGTATGATTTGTCAGAGGAAGGGGACTATGTGCAGTTTAAAGTAGGTGCTGACACGGATAGCAAGGTTAGAGAGAGCTTGCGGAATCTTGCAAGTTCAGGAGTTGCACTTTACAAGACAGCTGTAGCTGCAAGTGTTGACATAACTTCTAGCGACATTTATGACGGTGGAACTGCAGGAGTTTTTATGCCAGTGAAATAACCAAAAGTCTGTAATAAATTAAAATGGTCTGTGTAGAATCTTACGATTCCACGCAGACCCTTTTTTATGTTGAAATCACTAGTTATCTATGTTATTTCAACTGTTAATAGATACCAAAACTCAGCCTTTAATTTAAAACAGCATACAAGAATTTAAATCAACGAATAATAAATTGAAAATACTTCAAAAATCATTGTTGTAATCTGATATTCTGGGTTATAATGGCGATGGAAATCTTGCCCTTTTGTTTTCCTCAGATTATTTATTTAATTTTTATTTATTGAAAAGGGGAAATATATGGCTTTATTCGGGCTTAAAAGACAAAAGAAAAAACGAGCCGGGCTCTTTATCGACAGGGGATACTTCAGGTATCTCACTGTTGTTGGTGCGCTGGGCAGTTATGTTGTCACTGACGCTGTTTCCGGAGATATCTCTGAAGAAGTGACACAGGGTGGCGACCCTTTTACAAATAACGGCATGTATCT
>JAJFTJ010000008.1 GCA_021373015.1 Nitrospiraceae bacterium | reverse complement strand
GAAATGGAAAAACATCGCCTTGTTCACTTTAAGACAGAACGTATATACAGATCCTCAGGTGCCGATGCAGGTTGAACAAAAGATATATAAGATCGGAGAGCCTACGACAGATTCGCCTCTGGCGATCACGACAAATTTCTCTCTCACATATTTTATTGTCTCTGGAGAGATCGAAAACAGCAAAACCCCAAGCTGGCTGGCTGTAATGGATTGCGAAGGATTATCTGTCTTGACTGCATGGGCAGCAGGAAAGTTCACTGCCTCAAAAATAGCTCAATTCATCAAGGACAGCGGCGTAGAAAACATGGTCAAACACCGTGAACTGATAATCCCAGGATACGTTGCTATATTGAGCGGTGCAATCGAGGAAAAACTCGAAGGCTGGAAAGTTACCGTTGGTCCCAGAGAGGCAAACGCACTTCCGGCTTTCTTTAAAGCAAGAAACTAGTTAAAAGCTAAATTTTTTAAAAATAACCGTTTGATTAAAAAACGAGGAGGTCAGGATGTCCAAGCTAATTGCATCTGCAGCCATTAGAGGCGCTAACAAACTTGTTAAGCAGGCTGAAGAGATGCTTGAAAAAGTTACTGCTGAAAAAGGCAAGGATTATGTTTTTGAGTTCCCGGACACTGCATTTTATCTGCCTATGATATATGCGATGACCGCATTTCCTGTGAAAACACTTGCAGATATGAAAGTTGCGCTAGGCATGGCAAAAGATATGCTTCATGACGAACCTGATGAAAAACTCTGGAAACCGTATCTTGGAGAAGCGCTTGATTCAGGAATGGCAACATTGTTTGCAGAGGAGATACTGCTTGCTCTTCGCTATATAAAAGGACTTGAACCTGTAAAAGATGCGGAAACAGGGTTTGTCTATAATGGTTTTATCACTGACACAATACAGCGCAATTTAGGAATACAGCTGGTTGACGGGACAATGCCAGGCTTTGCCGCGATAATCGGCGCTGCGCCGACAGATGATATAGCTGTAAATATAGTAAGAGAACTACAGGAAAAAAACATCCTCACATTTCTTTCAGGCCAGTCTAATGGGAACAGCGTAACAAAACAGCTACTAAGAAAAGGAGTTGAGCTTGGCTGGGATACAAGAATTGTTCCATTAGGTCCTGACACCGAACACACACTTTATGCCTTAGACTGGGCAATCAGAGCATCATTAATTTTCGGCGGCAAAAAGCCCGGTGATTTTAAAGAACATCTGAAATATCAAAAAGACAGAGTATTTGCCTTTGCAATTGTGCTTGGTCCTCTGGATGACATCAAATGGTCAACAGGCGCAGGCGCAATCAATATGGGATTCCCTGCAGTAGGCGATACAGATATTCCTGTAATCCACCCAACAGGCGTTTGTATATATGAAGAAGTTGATAAAGAACTTGATCACAGCAAGATAGTCCAGAGAGCTATCGAAATGAGAGGACTGAAAATCACAGTTGAGAAACCTCCTATACCTGTTGCTTATGGACCTGCATTTGAAGGAGAGAGAATAAGAAAAGAAGATATGTTCATCGAGTTCGGAGGACAGAGAACACCGGCTTTTGAATGGGTAAGAATGAAGGAACTCAATGAGATCGAGGATAACAAGGTGATAGTTATCGGTGAAAACTGGCAGGAAAGATATGAAAAAGGCGGACAGATGCCTATCGGTATTGTTATAGATGTTGCCGGCAGAAAAATGCAGAAAGACTTTGAGTCTGTCATGGAAAGAAAGATTCACTCA
Organism: Nitrospiraceae bacterium; assembly: GCA_021373015.1. Taxonomy (NCBI): domain Bacteria; kingdom Pseudomonadati; phylum Nitrospirota; class Nitrospiria; order Nitrospirales; family Nitrospiraceae; species Nitrospiraceae bacterium. The sequence continues at coordinate 43,397 of JAJFTJ010000008.1, read as the reverse complement.
AACATTAACGAAGCGCAAGGCATATGGCATATGGGACAGCGCGACATTAACTGGATAAGAATAAGCACAGCGGCAAAGAAGCTGGGTTTTACTCTCGAACATCTGGGAGTATTGAATGCAACAATGACACACCATAGATTTAAGTCAATTGTTGATAAAGTGCAGGTAACGATCTATGTTGATGAAAAGGATGTGATCAAAGTCCAGGATGAAGCAAGAAAGGCATATAAAGAAAGAGATCTCAGACTGGGTTCATTAACAGACGAAGCAGTTGATACATTCTATTCCTGTCTGCTCTGTCAGTCATTCGCACCAAGCCACGTTTGTGTTATAAGCCCTGAAAGGCTTGGACTCTGCGGCGCATACAACTGGCTTGACGGCAAGGCAGCATTCGAGATAGACCCTACAGGCGGAAATCAGCCTATACCAAAAGGCACAATGCTAGATAAGAGATACGGAAGATATTCAGGGATTGATGAGTATCTCAAGAAAGCGTCAGGCGGAGCTGTAGAAACACTCAATCTATACACAATCATGTCTAACCCAATGACATCATGCGGATGTTTTGAGTGCATAATCGCGATAATACCCGAGGCAAACGGCATTATGCTTGTTCAAAGAGGCCACACAGGAATGACTCCGGCAGGAATGAAATTCTCAACACTCGCTGGAAGCGTAGGAGGCGGCACACAAAACCCAGGGTTTATGGGCGTTGGAAGAAATTTCATCATAAGCAAAAAGTTCCTGTACGGTGACGGCGGCATAAAGAGAATTGTATGGATGACAAAAAATCTAAAGGAAAGTCTCAAGGAGCAGTTCAATCAAAGAGCAGCAGAGGAAGGCATCCCTGACCTGCTCGACAAAATTGCTGATGAAACCATTTGTGAGGATTCAGAGAAACTTCTCGAACATCTCGCAAAGACCGGACATCCGGCGCTTGAGATGGAACCGATTTTATAAAATGGAGGGAAAAATGGATAAGAAAACTAGAAGCGCTAATCCTTCAGCAGAAAAAATAATCGAGTGGGGGAAAGCAAATAATATAGAAACATGTTTTGACCGGGCAGAAAAACTTAAACCCTGCCCCATCGGTCATATAGGAGCATGTTGCAAACACTGTCATATGGGTCCATGCAGACTAACAGGCAAAAACGCAGAGGAGGAAGCTCGAGGCGTATGCGGAGCAACACTCTCTACAGTTACAGCTAGAAATCTTTTAAGAATGATTGCAGCAGGAACAGCTGCACACTCTGATCACGCAAGAGGAATGGTGTTAGCTCTTCTTGCCGTTGCAACAGGAGAAACAAAAGATTTCAAGATTACTGATGTTAGAAAATTATATAAGGTCGCTGGAATTCTTGAAATAGAATTCGAAGGAAGACCTGTAAATGACGTTGCAAAAGACATTGCACTGAAACTGCTTGAGGATTTCGGCAGACAGACAGGAGAGATAAATTATTTAAAACGTGCGCCGAAAAAGACACAGGAAAGATGGAAGAAATGGGGTGTTGTGCCAAGAGGGATAGACAGAGAGGTCTGCGAAACAATGCATCGGACTGCAATAGGCGTTGACCATGATCCAGACCATCTCCTGCTTCAGGGATTGAGGACATCCCTTGCTGACGGCTGGGCAGGCTCAATGATATCAACTGACATCACAGACATCCTCTTCGGAACACCGCAGCCTGTAAAAGCAGAGGCAAGTTTCGGGATTTTCAAGGAAGATGAGGTAAATCTCATCGTGCACGGACATGAACCATTGCTGGCTGAAACCATCGTTGATATCTCATCAGAACCTGAGATGATATCTTATGCAAAATCCAAGGGCGCAAAAGGCATCAACATCGGAGGCATGTGCTGCACAGCAAATGAAGTTCTGATGAGACACGGAATACCCACAGCAGGCGGATTCACAAACCAAGAGCTTGGTATCATGACAGGTCTTGTTGATGCAATGACCGTTGATGTCCAGTGCATAATGCCTGCAATCACTGAACTTGCGAAAAAATTTCATACAAAGGTTATCACAACTTCTGAAAAGGCAAAGATTCAGGGGGCAATGCATATTGAATTCAATGAACATAAGGCGAAAGAAATAGCAAGAGAGATAATTAAGCTGGCAGCAGACAATTTTCCTAACAGAAAAAAAACTGGAAGCCACATATCAGAAAAGTTCCCTGTTATAGCAGGGTTCTCGCATGAATATATAGAGTATATGCAGGGAGGCAGATGGAGGGGATCATTCAGGCCGCTGAACGATGCTATTACCGCAGGAAGAATACGCGGCGTAGTCGGTCTTGCCGGATGCGACAACCCGAGAGTTCCTTCAACAGGACTCCACAGATTCCTTGCTACAGAACTGATAAAAAATGATGTGCTTATAGTATCAACAGGCTGCGGTTCAGCTGCCTGCGGTACAGCAGGGTATCTCACACCTGAGATGGCTCTGGAAAATGCAGGACCGGGATTGCGCGAGGTATGCGAGGCAATAGGGATCCCTCCGATACTTCACTTAGGTTCATGCGTTGATAATTCACGGATACTCACAATTGCAAGCGCAATGGCTGAAGAAGGCGGACTCTCAGACGAGATCGGCGGAATGCCGGCAGTCGGAATTGCGCCAGAGTGGATGTCTGAAAAAGCGATTGCAATTGGATGCTATTTCGCAGCATCAGGCGTTCCTGTCATATTCGGCGGAAGTTCACCTGTCGAGGCAAGCAAAGAAGTAACTAAAATAATGACTGATGTATGGTTCGAGAGATTTAAGGGTGCGCTCCACTTTGAGCCGAATCCCGAGAAAGTACTCTCTATGGCTCTTGAATACATTGACAATGCAAGAACAGCGCTTAAATTAAAAAAGTATGAGCGTGGGCAGTTCGGCACAGAAAAAGTGCTTATGGATATGGCTGCAAGACGTGAACTTGAGAAATCAGCAAAACCTCATATGGGAATATACTAACAATAGATACATAAGAATTAAACAGCGCCATTTTTAAGCAGGTGCTGTTTAATTCTTAAACCAATTGGATATCAAAATAAACAATTATGGCTAAGATTTTAGAAAAAAAAATAATCCGCAATCCTGATGTATTCTATTTCAAAATAGATGCCCCTCTTATTTCTAAGAAGGCACAGCCCGGACAGTTTGTTATTCTGCGCATTCATGACAAGGGTGAGAGAATACCGATATCACTTGCTGATATAAATCCTGATGAAGGAACAATAAGTCTTATTGTCATGGCAGTAGGAAAAACAACAACCGAGATGTCCATGCTGAAAGCCGGTGATAATATTCTCGATCTCTGCGGTCCGCTTGGCCAGCCGACACACATAGAAAAAATCGGAAAAGTCATTCTTGTAGGTGGAGGTTTTGGAGTTGCTCCTCTGTACCCGATCGGACGGGCATTCAAGGCAGCAGGAAATCATGTAGTAACAATAATGGGCGCAAGAAGCAATGACCTGCTTATTTACGAAGAGGAAATGAATATGGTAAGCGATAAAGTCATCATAACTACTGATGACGGAAGCAAAGGGATCAAGGGATTTGTAACAAAAGCACTTGAGCAGGAGTTAGTGGAAAATGGAGCAGAGCTTGTTGTAACAGTCGGCCCTGCAGTAATGATGCGTTCTGTCTGCAAAACAACAGAACCATTTAGTACAAAGACTATTGTCAGTCTTAACTCAATAATGATTGACGGCACAGGAATGTGCGGAGGATGCAGGGTGTATGTTAAAGGCGAGACAAAATTTGCATGTGTTGACGGCCCTGATTTTGACGGACATTTAGTCGACTGGGATGTTCTTATGAGCAGACAAAAAACATACATTGATAAAGAGAAAGAATCATTTGATGAATGGAAAAAGCGACATGCAGGAGTACTCTCTGAATAGAGGATAGAAAGTCAAAATATGGCTGAACCAAAAAAAATCATACCTAAAAAAAATCCAATGCCTGAACAGAACCCTATGGAAAGGGCAAAAAAATTCACAGAGGTTGCTCTCGGATATCAGGAAGAAACCGCATTAAAAGAAGCAGAGCGATGCCTTCAATGTAAAGTTCCAAAATGTATTGAGGGATGCCCTGTAAGCGTTCCGATTCCCAGATTCATAAAGGCTATTACAGAAAAAGATTATAAAAAAGCATTCGACATTATAAGAGAGGTTAATGTCCTGCCTGCAGTGTGCGGAAGAGTCTGCCCTCAAGAAAGCCAGTGTGAAAAATACTGTACTCTGACAAAAAAGTTCGAGTCAGTCGCAATCGGAAGGCTTGAGAGATTTGCAGCGGACTGGGTAATAAAAAACGGTCTTACTGAAATCCCTGTGTCAGCTCCTCCAACAGGCAAAAAAATAGCGGTTGTGGGAAGCGGACCATCCGGGCTTACATGTGCCTTTGATCTGGCAAAATCAGGACATAAGGTTACGATATTCGAGGCATTGCATGAGCCCGGGGGAGTGCTTATATACGGTATCCCTGAGTTCAGACTTCCTAAAAACATTGTTGCTAAAGAAATCGACACTCTGAAAAAAATGGGTGTTGAGATTACAACAAATGCTGTAGTAGGAAAATTAATGACTGTCGATGAGCTGATGCATGAATTTGATGCATGTTTCATCGGGACAGGCGCTGGACTTCCAAGATTTATGGGCATTGATGGTGAAAACCTAAATGGAGTCTATTCGGCAAATGAATTTCTCACGCGCGCAAATCTTATGAGGGCGTATAATTTCCCTGAGTATGACACTCCGATAAAAATCGGCGAGAGAGTTGCTGTTGTCGGAGGCGGAAATGTTGCCATGGATTCTGTAAGAACTGCAAAAAGACTTGGGGCAAAAGAGGCGATCATAATTTATCGGCGTTCCGAAGAAGAAATGCCTGCGAGACTAGAAGAAGTACACCATGCAAAAGAAGAAGGCATAAGATTCGAGATGCTTACTAATCCAGTGAGAATAATCGGAGAAAATGGCTGGGTCAAGGCAATAGAATGCATCAAAATGGATTTGAGCGAACCTGATGAGTCGGGCAGGAGAAAACCTGTTCAGAAAAAAGGATCTGAATTCCAGATACCAATTGATATTGTGATAATGGCTGTAGGAACAAGTGTTAATCCTCTTGTTCCAAGAAGCACAAAAGACCTTAAGCTTACAAAATGGGGATATATCATAGTTGATGAGACAACAGGAAAAACAAGCAGAGAGGGAATTTATGCTGGCGGTGATATTGTCACCGGCTCTGCTACAGTCATATCCGCAATGGGCGCAGGAAGAAAAGCTGCAAAAGCTATCAACGAATACCTCAGCAAAAAAAGCAAATAGTCATGCTTATCTGTTAGAATATCTGCAAATCAAACTTAAGAACCTGACCTGTGGAAGAAGAATATAAAATAAAAATACCTGTTTTCGAAGGTCCTCTTGATCTCCTGCTTCATCTTATCAAAGAGAACAAGCTCGACATTTATGACATACCAATCTCGCTCATAACCGGTCAGTATCTTAAATACATAGAGATAATGAAAGAGCTCAACCTTGAAATTGCCGGAGAATTCCTTGTCATAGCGGCAACGCTTATTCATATTAAATCAAGGATGATGCTGCCTCCTGATGAAGAAACTCCTCCTGAGGAACAGGAAGATCCAAGACTTGAACTTGTGCAGAGGCTGCTTGAATATCAAACCTACAAAGAAGCTGCTCTGGGGCTTAAGGAAAAGGAAGATGATTGGGCAAAGGTATTTCAAAGAGAACCTGCTGCAATAGAAGAAGAACCAGAAGGAATAGAACCAGAACTCTGCCTTTTTGATATAAATCTTTTTGATCTCTTAGGAGCTTTTAAAAAAATAATAGACAAAGCTCCGACTGAACTTAAGGAGATAACAAGGGAAACTCTCACTGTAAAAGATAAGATATCGTTGATTATCGATATACTGGAAAACAAAGAGACTATAAGGTTCGAGGAACTTTTTCAGGAAGACAGGACAAGACCTCAGCTTATAGTCACATTCATGGCATTACTGGAAATTATACGATTAGGTCTTGCCAGAGTGTATCAGGAAAAAGACTTTGGGAATATATGGGTAATCAATCCTCAGAAAAAAGAAGCAGAGAGTCCAGCCTAAAATAATATCAATGTTATTTCTGAAAAACGCAAAGGAATAGAAATCAGCCCTGAAATCTATTTGAATTAATTAGAACAAATTGTTAAAGTTATTCTATAAGTTATGCTGTCAATTTTCTTAAAAATATGGCAGATACGTGCTAAGCAGAGTATCCTGCGAGGTGTCTATCAAGACAACCTAAGGATAATCAGCAAGAACAATTATACTGTCCCGTCAAGAATATTTTTCAGACTGAAAAAAACTTTTTTATTTTCTATCGTACTTTTCGGAATAATTCTAGGTCAGGGGAATTATCTTGATATTCCATTTTTTTCTGAGAAAGAGCTTATTACAACAGCAAATTTAATTACACAGAATCCAGTTGCTCGGAATGCAGAAAAACCATTAGAGGCAAATCTGTCAGAATACACAAACTTCATAGACACAAAACAAACACCAATCAGCCGCATTTTCGGCCTGGGCGTGAAAAAAATAATGATTGATCCAGGTCATGGCGGCAATGACCCAGGTACCATTGGCAGACTTGGTGCAAAAGAAAAAGAGATTACACTTGATATAGCCAAAAGACTAAAAGACAGACTTAAAAAACATAAAAATTTAATTGTGATCATGACAAGAGAAAATGATACAACTATGCCCCTAAGCAAAAGAGTAGAAATGGCCCGCACGGAAAGAGCTGATTTATTCATATCCGTACATCTTAATTATCTACCGTTCAAACCCATAAATATCATAGAGACATATTATTTCGGTCCTTCCAGCGATATAAAAACATTAAAACTTGCAGAGCAGGAAAATGCAGGTTCGCAGTTTGCAATCAGTGAATTCAAACAGCTCATTGAAAAAATAGGTTATACATTAAAACTAGAGGAATCCAGAAAACTGGCGACATCAATTCAAAAAAGTTTATACTTCAACAGTAAAAAAAATAACAGCACTATTCATAATTTCGGAGTAAAGAGAGCGCCATTTGTTGTTCTGGTCGGAGTTGATGTGCCTTCTGTTTTAGCAGAGGTTTCATGCCTTAGCAATAAAGAAGAAGAAATCCAACTTAATAATGAAATGCACAGAGATAATATTGCTCGTTATCTGGAAGCAGGTATTCTCGAATATCTAAAAAAAGGAGAACTGAATTATGAAGCAAAAAGATGAAAACACACTATATGCAGGAATCGATCTTGGAACATCCAGGAGTTCAATCTCATCAAGTAACGGTTCAAGAGAATGGATAGAGAGCTATGTTGGCTGGCCTAAAGACTTTATTGCTGCTCAGGTTATAGGCAAATCAGTTCTTTTCGGTTCAGATGCTCTCCAGAACAGACTGTCTCTTGATCTGTGCAGGCCTCTTGAGCATGGCGTGATCAAAGAAGGCATAGAGAAAAATGAAGAGGCAGTAAAGGAAATTATTAAGCATCTTATAGAACTTGCAAAACCAGCTTCTGGACAGAAGATACATGCAGTTGTAGGAGTGCCGGCAGACACATTGAAGGTTAATAAATTATCAATCAGGAAAGCGGTTGCAGGGTTTGCCCAATCCCTTATGGTTGTATCAGAACCTTTTGCAGTGGCATATGGATTAAGTCTCCTTAATAACGCTCTTGTGATAGACATTGGCGCCGGTACAACTGATTTCTGCATTATGCATGGCACTGTTCCTTCTGAAGAAGATCAAAAGACAATACTCTTTGCAGGCGATTATATCGATGAACAACTGTTCAATTACCTGAATGAAAAATATCCCAATTCAAAATTTAACAAAAATATGGTACGCCAGTTCAAGGAAAAATACAGTTTTGTTAAAAAAATTCCTAACGAAATAAAAGTGGATATCCCTGTTGACGGCAAACCTGTAATCCACGACATAACTAATGAAATAAAACGCTCATGCGAAAGCATCATGCCTGCTATAATAGATACAACAATCGAATTGATAGCAAAATTTGACCCTGAATTTCAGGCAAAGATTAAAAACAACATTGTCCTTGCGGGCGGAGGAAGTCTTATTAAGGGGATTCGTGAATATCTTCAGGACGCACTCAAAGATTACAGGGAATGCAGAGTTACAACTGTTCAAGACCCATTATTTGCCGGTTCAAATGGAGCATTGAAACTTGCAGAAGATATGCCTGCAAAATACTGGGAACCTTTATAAAAATCGATAGTCGCATTGGAGAGAGATAAGTGGCCAGGGAAACCATACTAGTAATAGACAATGACAAAGAGGCTATAAGACAGATTGCATCCATATTGGAGTCTGAGGAATATCTCGTATTTACTGCTCCTAATGCTGACGTAGGTATAGAAGTAGCTGAAAGAGTCAATCCGCGGTTGATTTTCGTAAACCCGATTATTGAAGGTTCAAGCGGACTTGAGCTCTGCACAAAAATACACAGCACTGAAAATCTCAACAGTGTGCCTATAATAGTTCTTTCTGCATTCGAAGGGGCAAATGATCCGCGCTATACATCTCTTTACGGTATAGTAGGAAGCATTAAAAAACCGATTAACGATGATGAATTATTAAAAAAGACAACAAGCGCTCTCACACCGCAAGCTGCTAGTCCTGCTCCTGTTTATTCTTCTACATCCGCATCTACTGCTGAGATCCATGAAAATACAAAATTTTCTGCTGATAAGACAGATATAATCAAACCAGAAAAAAACAAAGAAGAGCTTACAGATACCGTTGTTCTAAAACCTGTTAATGCTGAAGAAACCAAAGCAAAGACTGATTTTAAGAAAATAATAAGCGAAAGTCCTTATGACACAAATGTTGGTTATCAGAGGACTTATACTCTTAAAACAAACATCAGGAGGAGAAGTATGGTAGGCAAATTTATAAAATTCATTTTTTTAATAATAGTACTTGTTGTTATAGCCGGAGGTGGGTTTATTCTTTACAACAAGGGCATGCTTAAAGGAGAAAAGATTGAAGGATTTATTTCATCAATGACATCTCTTGTAATGCCGTCAAAAGATCAGCCTCAAAAGAAACCTTCTCTTCCTGTTCAGCAAACAGCCAAGACACCTCAACAAAACACTCCCCCTATTGTTCCTGCAACCACAGAGCCTGTTAAATCTTTACCGGGTTCAATTACACAGGCTACAACTCAATCTGTTCCCCAGCAAACAAAACCTGTAACGCCAATAGCTCCTGCGGCAACTCAACCTGCGCCTGCTGCTGTTCAAAAAATACCTGTTCCAGCAGCAACAACTTCTCCAACTTTCCAACAGCCTGCAAAAACTGAGACCAAACAAACAAGTACAGCCCCATATCACGTTCAGATAGGTGCATTCAAAAATAATGATAACGCAGATGCGCTCACAAAAAAACTCAAGGAAAAAGGTTATGAGGCATTTACAAAACAAGGAACACTAAAAAACAAAGAAACGATATACAGAGTTCTGATAGGAAATTTTGAAACACAAAAAGAAGCTTCCAAGACAGCAAAAAAGGTTAGCACAAAAGAAAAAATAAAAGCAGTTATCTATAAAGACTGATTTTTTAAATTTTATTTTCTCTAATAAGATTTAATAATATTTACTATTCCGATACGTATCATCATTACTGCAATTGATGCAAGGAGTATAGCCATTATCTTTGATATTGCAGCAATTCCCCCTTTGCCGAATATTTTCAATATCCTTTCTGCTTTTATAAAAGAAAAATAAACAATAACGAAATTTAACAGCAGGGATACAATTGTCGGCAGCGCTCCATAATGATCCACAAGAACCAGTATTGTTGTAAGTACAGCAGGGCCAACGATTAATGGCACTCCTATAGGAACTACTCCCATGTAACCGCTGAATTTTCTATTATCTTCACTATGTTTGACAATATCCAAAATAGCAAAGACAAGCAGGACAAGTCCGCCGGCGATCTTAAAATCATCAGAAGTTATTCCAAGAATTCTGAATATTATTTCACCTATAGCAACAAAGATGAGACTAACTGCAAGTGCTGTAAAAATAGATTCTCTGACCACCTTTACTCTTTTATCACCTGATATCCCGTCTGTAATAGAGATAAAAAGAGGAAGAACAACAAAAATATCAATAGCAACAAAAATTGGTATAAATGTGTTTATTAATGCACTCAAGAAATTATTCATAAAAACTCCTCTTAGTTTCCTGCATCCATTTCCTCAGCTTTTCTTAGTCCTTCAACAGCTCTTGCGTTCGAAGGGTTTATCCTTAATGCCTTTTCAAAATTAGTCTTTGCCCGTTTAGGAAAATTCAGCAAAAGAAATACATATCCAAGTTCTGTTAAATATTCATGGTTCTGAGGTGATTTTTCTGAAGCTCTTGAAATAGCTCTTTCAGCCTCTTTATGCCTTCCCATTTTTAGAAGGCAAAGACCATAATAAAAATGATATTCAGGCACCTTGTTATCAAGGTATACTGATTGGCCGAATAACTGAAATGAAACAGAATAATTGCCTTTTCTGAATTCTATTCTGCCTTGCTCAAATTTTACTTTTGCCATCGCGACATTATCTGCCGTTCCTGAATGTTTGTCATCGGAACGCATATCATATTCTGCTTTTTTCTGAGGATTTGCAAGGATTGTGTAGGCTTCAGTTATATAGGTAAAAATCGTATTAAGTTTTTCCTTGAGAGAATCTGATTTAAGATGCAGGTGTTTGTCAGGATGAAATTCCTTTGCAGCTTTATAATATGCTTTTTTTATTTCATTTGAATCCGCCCATTTATTCAATTGAAGAACGCCATAATAGCCTTCACGTTCATAAGAGGAATATATTTTATCGACTTTTTTGAAAAAATTCTCGTCAACGATCTGATCCTGTTCATCTATGACATCACCTGCTGATACGCCAGTATTTATTCCATTATTATTCTTCAACTCAATTATTCTGGCGCTGAGCAAAGCATACAGAGTTCTCAGAACAATAATATCATTGATAGATGATATAGAAATAATCTCTTTTATTGTTCTTTCCCCGTTAACAAGCGAAAAGATTTTTCTTTCAATTCCCTCTATATTCACTTTCTGAAATAAATCGAGAGGATCTTCTGAAAAACCCATCACTGACTCCAGAGAAATCTTTAAGGACTGAAAATGTTTCTGCGGGTTTACGAATCTTTTTACGCCTTGATAGATAATATTTCCAGTACTCAATTTCAAAGAAATAACTTCTTCAAGCGGAAGTGTACCTTCAATAAATTTGAACTCAGCATCATTAAAATTGAAGGTACTGAACACAATTTCTTCTGCCATGCGCCTGACCATTTCAGGAATATCTTTTGAATTTATGCAGCCTAGTTCAACAAGGAGCGCGCCTTCTTTTCTTTTTGATGTCTGAATCTCTGCAATGTAATTTTTATATTGTTCAATATTAATTTTTCGTATTTTAAATAAAAATTCTCCGAGCCGGTCTGCATGAAGATTTGAAGAAGCAAAAATTATATCTCCGTTACTGATATAAATTTTTTTTAGTGTATCTTCTTTCTCGACTTCAAAAGTGCCTGTTACCCCGCATCTCTGCATGCCCAAGAAAATATCTGCGAGGAAATAGTCCTTTAAATTTCCTTTTCTTGGAAACTCGATTCTTTTCAAACCGAGAGCAATGCCAGAATCTGACGGTGCTGTCCACTTAATCTCGCCTTTTGCATAAATAGCAGGGGAATCAATATCTATTTCAACAAGCGATCCTTTCTCTATTGGCGGGCTATTGTAAAGAAATACACCTATACCGTCTAAAGAATAGTCCTTTAATTCACCCTTAACTGTTTTCCCGTTTATCTTCGTACTAAAATCGCTTTTTGATAAATATCTTTTGTAATCTCTTCTGCTGTCTTTCTCACTCATCAGCATATATTATCACACTGTCAAAAGACTCTCAATACAGCACTATTATTACAAGATAAAAAACAGGTGAGCTTTTTTTATATCTGTTGGAAACTAATTTACAGCTATTATCTTTTTTGCACCAATGTAATCATGGCATTTATTACAGAAATTATCAGGATGTTGATGACATACAAAGCATTCCTGAGTTTTATATTTTCCTGAATTAAGTTCATCCATATGTCTCGCCATCCAAATTTTTTTTGGATTGTGATAATCAGGGGCTGACAGACCCTTAGATATTTCGAGCCCCAGAGGTCCCTTTCCTCCAATAGCTGGTTTTTCAACGATCTCGCAGGAAGCTAATAAGGATAAAACCGTAAAAGACAAAATAATTCTCAAAACACTCATCACAAGCCTTCCTTTTCTCCCAATACAATTGCCCTGTTAACCAGCTGATGAACACCGCCAACCTCTTCCATATTATAGCCATATATTGGGAATATGCCTGTGAACTGAGCCTTGCAAATAGCGCAAATTAGAGCAAGAAAATTAACATTGTGCTTATCTTTTACTAACTTTATCGCCTGCATTCTTGGCATTGAACCTTTTACTCTAATAGGAAGCATATCATCGCCAAGGAGCCCCTGACCTGCGCCGCAGCAGAATGTTCTTTCTTTAATCGTATCTTTTGGCATCTCAATAAATTTATTAACGCAAGCTTTTATAATCTGTCTTGGTATTTCATATGGTCCATTCTTTGTTCCGCCCATTTCAGAGCCTCTTGCAATCTGGCATGAATCATGGTAAGTAACGATAAAATTATCGTTCATGGTTTTATCAATTTTTATTGCTTTTCTCTTTATAAGGTCAAGAGTGAATTCACATATATGCTGGGGTATCGGATATCTATTATCCAGCCAGTCAAACTTTCCCCACATTGTATTGCTATATGAAGAAAGAACCCGCCACATATGCCCGCACTCCCCTCCAACAACTCTCTTAACCCTCAATTCTTTCGCCGCATCCCATATTCTTTTGTTTATTATTTTCATATTATTGTAGTTAGAAACAAACGAACCAAAGTTTGAACCTTCTGAGGCATATGTACTGACCGTCCAGCTTATTCCAGCCTGATGAAACACCTTTGCATAGCCGTAAAGAGATTCAATATGCGGAGTTGCAAAAAAATCTGCTGAAGGAGACACAAAAAGCACATCAGCATCTTTTATATCCACTGGAATTTTTATGTCTTTGCCTGTTTGTTCTTTAAGATCTGCTTCGACAAATTCAATGGAATTTTTCAAGGCGGCAGGTATCATGCCGAGATTATTTCCAAAATATTGAGACTTATCCATTATCTCATGAGTATATCTCTGTACAAGTCCGATACTGTTTAATATTTCTCTTGCAGCCATTGTAATCTCTGCTGTGTCAATGCCATAAGGGCAGAAAACAGAGCATCGTCTGCACTCAGAACACTGATAAAAATACGTATACCAAAGCACAAGCATTTCCTCTGTTAGAACTTCCGAAGAAGTCACATGATGGATAAGATTGCCTGCGGGGATAAAATGGTTCATGTAAATTTTTCTCATTAACCCCTGCCTTGCAACAGGCATATTAAGAGGATCGCCCGTCCCAAGATAGAAATGACATTTATCTGTGCACGCACCGCATCTGACACAAATGTCCATGAAAAGCTTAACTGATCTGTACTTATTAAGAACTTCCTTCATCTTCTGCAGAAACTTTTCTCTCCAGTCCGGGACAAGTCCGTCAAGCGGATAACCAAGTCTTTTTAACGCTTCCTTGTTTTTAAATAATTGCGGGAAGTATTTTCTCGATGCATTGGTTTTTAATGGAGGAACTATTATTTTGCCGGACAGTTCAGGAACCTCATAATTCTGTCTTTCCCATTTCATTAACTCTTCTATTTTTTTAACAGGTTTTTCTTCGTCGTTTATCTCTGGCATCTTTTACTCCATTGTTCAACTGACCATGGTTTATATGAATCCGCTTCATTTGCAGAATCTTTAAGTTTCTCAGTCCATTCTTTATCAGCCCATGGATTAATGTGTTTTTTTAATCTTGGATTGTTAATCATCAGTCTTGTTGGCGTGATAAAAACACCTCCTGCATGCATTAATTTGCTGAAAGGAAATATTATTAAGATAAGAAGCACAAAACATAAATGAAGGATAAAAAACCATCCAACTGTCTCGGGCAAGCGGATAGGACTCAGCGCATTTATATGCAGAATAAAATCTTTGATATCCACCAAGACAGGTCTTGCAACAAATTTCATTATCAAGCCGGTCAAGCCTATTGAAAACAAAACCAAAAGATAAAAATAATCTATTGGTTTTGATATATAACGCATCCTGTCAATCGCAATTTTTCTTATAATCAGATAGAGAATTGACAACATAAAAATGAATACTGTATAAATTCTAAGGCTGGAGAAGAAGAGAACCCATGCAGGAACAGGATAAAAAAAATATCTTAGATGACCCAGGACTGTCATTAAAAGCAAGAGATGGAATAAATAACTGCCCAGCCACAGCCCTTTTTCACCCTTGCCAAGGCTTGTGAAAAAAATAATTTCACTGCTTGCCCTGATAAAGGTACCGACAGCATTTGTAGGCGCTGCTCCCGATGGAATTTTTAAGGGATTCGGGCTTCTAAGCCAGTAAATAAAATGCCAAACAATACCAACTGCAAAAATTAAGACTGCAGCATATATTATTGCTGGTAGTATAAATAAAAACGTCGGCATATTCAGCCCCTTAAAACATAAGGCAATGCTTTTTGCATTGCCTTATGTTTATCTACTTATAATTATACCTTAGATTTATACACAGCCTGTGGGTTTTGGAAGGCCTGCATATTTACATGCCTGTCTTGCAGGACCGCCAGGGAATAATTCATACAGATATTTTGTATTCCCTTTTTCAGGGCCAAGAACCTTGCCGACTTCCCTTGCAAGAATCTTTATCATAGGAGCAATCTGGTATTGTTTGTAATAGTTTCTGAGAAAATCTATTACCTCCCAGTGCGCTGGTGTAAGCTTGACGCCATCGAGCACTGCCAGATGTTCAGCAAGTTCTTTATTCCATTCTTCGAGATTTACAATATAGCCATCATCGTCAATCTCAAATTGCTTTCCCTTAAACTCAAGCATCGGCATATCGAAATCCTCCTTGTGTATTTAGCTCAGCATTAACTTCTCAGTTATATACCATTACTTTAGATGCTAATACATTTTCACATTCCCGGTCAAATAATTTTTTCTGATGAAACTATAATTTATACCCTATTTTCCGCAGGAATTCCTTTCTTTCTGTCTTGTCTTCTTGTGTTTCTGTCCCTTTGGGTGCAAAGCCATCCACAACACCGAGTATTCCGTTTCCTTGCAGCATATTCGCTATCACAACCTCTACGGGATTTGATGTTGCGCAGAAAATTCTGCATATTTCAGGACAGTTTTTTATCTGGTTAAGAACATTTATAGGATAGGCATCTTTCAGGAGAATACAAAAAACATGACCTGATCCAAGAGCCTGAATATTTGCAACACAAACATCAATCAAATGATTGTCATTCCCTTCTGTTCTTATAAGGCATGGACCTGATGCTTCGCTAAATGCAATCCCGAATTTTGCCTTTGGGACTGTTGTAACTAATATTTCGTAAAGGTCCTCTGCTGTCTTGATAAAATGAGTCTGTCCCAGTATGAGATTGCATCCCTCTGGAATATTGAGTTTAATGCTTCTTATTTCCATAAAATCCCCCTTTATGCTGCTGACTAATAGCTATAATCAGTATGTTATAATTAAAAATAAATTTTTCATAGGAGACATCAAGCTTAAATTGACTACAAGAAAAAGCAATCATGTTTTTGTTCTGTTATTTCTTTTTGCCTCTATTATGCTCACACCGCTGTTTTCTGAATCTGCAGAGATAATTGGACCAGAGACAACTGTCATAAACAATGAAATATTTGTTACAACAGGCGTCATATTGGATGAGATACATGTTGAAGATTTAAAAAACGGAATTTCAAAAGAAATAACCTTTTATATTGATTTATTCAGGGTTTGGAGCATATGGCCCAATGAATTTATTCTAGGGAAAGTCATTGTAAAAACATTAAAATCAGATCCAATAAAAAAAGAATATGTTGCGTCATCCTTTGACGGGATGGTTATAACCGAAAGACGATTTAATAATTTTAATTCAATGCTTAAATGGGCTCTTTCAGTGAATAAGATTAAGCTTACAAACATAAAAGAATTAGATCAAGACGAATATTTCATAAAAATAACTGTTGAATCAAAACTAAGAAGACTGCCTCTGGTTCTGAGTTATCTCTTCTTTTTTGTGCCTGAAAAAGAATTCAAGGTCACAAAAGACTCTCAGAAAATCCAGCTCAGGATTACAAAATGAAGAACGTTAGATATGGAATAACAATCATAGGTATTTTCATTCTAATAATAGCAGCAACTGCGATTGAACTGCACTATATGCGGCTTCAGACCGTCTCCATTATGACCAGGATTCTCCTTGTCATATTATTCAACTTGAATATAATTGCACTGTTAACTTTAATGTTCTACGTAGGCAAAAGCCTTTTAAGGATATACATTGAGCGAAAACAAAAAATTCTCGGCTATAAATTCAAAACAAAAATAGTTGTTGTATTTGTTATTCTCACGTCAATCCCTTCTGCACTTCTCTTTTTTGTTGCAAGCGGTCTTGTTACTAATTACATAGACAAATTGCTCACCCCGCAGTTCAGACAGCCTTTTGTAAGCACAATTGAAGTGGCAAAAACATTATACGACATGGAAAAGCAGAGAACTCTGGATTTTGCAAAAACAGCAGTTGAAGGCAGCAGAATATCTCCTCAGTACAAGGTTACACACCTGAATAAACTGCCTGATAACCCTTCAGAGACTGTCAAATTCGCATTTAATGGGAAGGAGGGAACTGAGGTCATTTCAAGTGAAAACGGGGATATAATAAGAGCAGTTGTTCCTGACAAATCATCTGTAAAAACACCCGGGGTCATTGTAGTAGAGACTCATCTGCCCAAGAGCATTTCTGCAAATGTAGAAAAGATAAAAGAAGCCTATGAAGATTATCTGAAGCTTGAATCATGGAAAGTGCCGCTGAAGATGAACTACATGATGATATTAACTTTTTTCACTCTGATCATTGTGTTCATGTCCCTATGGGTTGCACTGAGGATATCAAGAGGAATAACAGACCCCATACAAAAACTTGCACAGGCAACAGAGGAAGTTGCATCAGGCAATCTGAATTTTGCTTTAAAAATGCAACGGGAAGATGAGATAGGCCTGCTGATTAATTCATTCAACCACATGGTGACTGAATTAAAAAGCGGCAAAGAAGTTCTTCAAAAAGCACATATGGAATCTGACAGGCGCAGACTCTGGATGGAAAATATTCTTGCTAATATCAATTCTGGCGTTCTGTTTCTGGATATATCCGGGAAAATTCTCACAATCAACAGCGCTGCCTACTCAATCCTTAATCTTAATCGGGAAGACGTCATAGGCAAAACCTACAAAGAATTAATGCAGAAGATTAAATCAGATGAACTCCATGCACTAATAAGGGGAATTATTATAAAAGACCTCAGCGGTGTTGAAAAAAACGTAAAGGTAACAACATCAGAAAAAAATCTTACCTTGAGGGTTTTTGTCACCACATTAAGGGATATAACTCATACGCCCATAGGACTCCTCGCTGTTTTTGATGATATTACAGACATTATAAGGGCTCAACAGAACCTTATATGGGAAGAGGCTGCAAGAAGAATAGCGCACGAGATAAAAAATCCCTTAACGCCCATAAAACTATCAGCAGAGAGAATGCAAAAAAAATGGGAACAGAAAGATAAAAACTTTGGCCAGATATTCGAGCATGCTACAAAGGCGATAGTTAAAGAAGTAGACAGCCTTAAAAAACTTGTTGATGATTTCTCAACTTTAGGCAAAATGCCTGAGATTAAAAAAACACCAATAAATATTGTCAGCATTATAGATGAAATTATTGAATTATATAAAGGTTATAAAGAATTTAGCATAAAGACAACAATACCTGATAAAATGATACTGGTAGAGCTTGATGGAGAACAGTTTAAAAGAGTTTTGATCAATATTGTTGATAATGCATTTCAGGCAATGGGGTACAGCGGCAATATAGAAATTAAAGTGTATAAAGATGATTCTGCTAACAAATTGTTGATTGATATTGCTGATGACGGTCCTGGAATAACAGAAGAAGATAAGGAAAAAATATTCAAACCTTACTTCTCTACAAAAAAAGGCGGAACAGGGCTTGGTCTTGCTATTGCAAATAAAATAATAGCAGAGCACAAGGGGTATATAAGAGTGAAAGATAATAATCCTAATGGAGCTGTGTTTACTATATCAATACCAATAAAGTCGTATGACTTATAAAAAAGGAGCAGCGGATTGCCAAAACCATTAGTTCTTATTGTTGATGATGAAGAAGGGATAAGGGACAGCCTTTCGGGAATATTCGAAGACGAAGGCTATGAGACAATTACTGCGAATTCAGCAGAAGATGCGCTGGAAATTTTAAAAAATTCATCTCCAGATTTAGACCTGATACTTCTTGATGTCTGGCTACCCGGTATAGACGGTATTCAGGCGCTTGATGAGATAAAGGTAAAATGGCCTGAAATCCCTGTAGTCATGATATCAGGGCATGGGAATATAGAAGTTGCAGTTAAAGCAACAAAGATTGGGGCTTATGATTTTCTGGAAAAACCTCTTTCACTAGAACGAGTGTTACTCGTGTCCAACAGGGCACTTGAAAGACGCAATCTCGAAATTGAGAACATAACACTCAAAAAAAATCTCACAAAAAAATGGGTCTTGATTGGCGAATCTGCAGAAATAGCCGATATCAAAAAACAGATAGACATGGCATCGCAAAGCAGCAGCAGAGTCTTGATAACAGGCGAGAGCGGAACCGGTAAAGAGGTTGTTGCAAGACTCCTGCATGAAAAAAGTCCTCGTGCAGACAAACCTTTTATCGAGGTTAACTGTGCAGCTATACCACAGGAACTTATTGAAAGCGAGCTTTTCGGCCATGAAAAAGGCTCATTCACAGGGGCATTTGAACAGAAAAAAGGAAAGTTCGAACTCGCTGATAATGGCACATTGTTCCTAGATGAGATAGGGGACATGTCTCTTCAGACCCAGTCAAAAGTTCTTCGCGTTATCGAGACTCAGGAATTTCAGAGAGTCGGAGGAAGCAAAAAAATAAATGTAGATGTATGGATAATCGCAGCAACAAATAAAAATCTAAAAGAAGAAGTAAAAAAAGGCAACTTTAGAGAAGATCTGTTTTTCAGGCTTAATGTTATACCTTTCGAAATTCCTCCGCTTAGAGAAAGGAAACAGGACATCCCTTTTATTATTAATTATTTTCTTGAGAGTATCAGTACAGAGTACGGTAAACCTTTGAAAAAAATTGACATCGAAGGAATAAAGACGCTTGTTGATTATGACTGGCCGGGCAATGTAAGAGAATTAAGAAATCTAATCGAAAGATTTTTTATAATGACACCCTCCAATATAATAACAAGCAAAGATATGTTCATACCAGGTAAGCTTGAAAGCGCAGAATACCTTAATTATAAAAAACTAAAAGATGCAAGAGATGCATTTGAAAAAGATTATATTACCAAGAAACTCGAAGAAAATAGCTGGAACATATCAAAGACAGCAGACATACTTGATATAGAAAGAAGCAACCTCCACCGCAAGATAAAACAGTATGAAATAAAGACGCCCTGACCACTAGCCTGTTATAGTGTGCAGCTTCATCAAATTTGTTTTTCCGCGCGTAAGCAGAGGCGAACTTGCAGTTATAACAATATTGTCGCCTTTTCTGGCAAAATTATTTTTAATAAGCGACTGTTCGACAGCCTTTATCATCTCATCAGTATTTGAGAGATACCTTATGAGCACAGGATAAACACCCCAGTAAAGAATCATCCTGCGCTTAATATTTATATGCGGCGTAAAGGCAATTATCGGAACATTAGGCCTGAATTTTGACATTAGCCTGCCGGTAAAACCCGATTGTGTGAAGGCAATTATAGCCTTGGCCTTTATATCCTCCGCTGCCCTGCATGAAGAATCTGCAACCGCTCCGGAAAAATCAGATGTGGTTATGCGAGATTCAAATCTGTTATTTGCTGTATTTATCTCAGTGTATCTTATAATCCTGTCCATCATTTTCAAAGCATCTATCGGATATTTTCCAGCCGCTGTTTCTGCTGAAAGCATTAAAGCGTCAGTGCCGTCTATCACAGCATTTGCCACATCGGTTGTCTCTGCGCGAGTAGGTCTCCTGTGAGATGTCATTGATTCGAGCATCTGGGTGGCAGTTATTACTATCTTTCCTTTTTCATTAGCCTTATTAATGAGAGCCTTTTGTATCAACGGCACTTCTTCAGAAGAGACTTCTACTCCGAGATCTCCTCTTGCAATCATTATCCCGTCAACTTCATCAAAAATATTATCTATATCCTTTAGAGCTTCAGGCTTTTCGATCTTTGCTATTAAAGACACTGCTTTTATATTTTTTCCAAGCCATTTTTTTACTGTTCTTACATCTTCTGCATTTCTCACAAATGAAAGTGCTACATAATCGACTCCGTTCTTTAGTCCGAATGCAATATCTTTTCTGTCTTTTGAAGTGAATGATGATACTGTCGTCTTCATCCCAGGGAAATTCACGCCTTTTTTATCTTTTAAAACACCACCTTCAATAATCCTTATCTTTACACCGTCTTTTGTTTTAGCGGTAACTACAGACTGGATCAAGCCGTCATCAAAAAGAATTCTGTCGCCAATCCTTGCATCTTTTTTAAGCGCAGGATAAGAAACATAAATATTTTTATCAGTGCTTATCTCTAAACCGCTGTGTAGTAAAATCTCAGCGCCTTTTTTTAACTGAACAGAACCGTCAGAAACAAGCCCTACTCTTATCTTTATCCCCTGGAGGTCTTGAAGTATTGCAACAGTCTTATTCAGTTTTTTTGATTCTTCCATAATCATCTTGATTGCTTTTTTATGGAACTTATAATTCCCGTGCGAGAAATTAAGACGGGCAACATCCATACCATGTTTGATAAAAGAATTGATCGTGTCACTGTCCGCAGAAGCAGGCCCTATTGTGCAGATTATCTTTGATTTTCTGTAATTCATAAACTTATTGTAGCAGTGAAAAAGAATAAATTGAATGGTTATATTTAAATTTTATTTTTTGCCCATGTTATATGTTTCTGCCAGCCATTAACTTTATCACTAAAGTCAGACCTGTAGTGTGCACCGACACTTCCGTTTCTGAGCAGTGAAGCCTCTGTAATTAAAAGTGCGGATGTAAGCATGTTCTTTAACTCAAGCTCACGTCTTGTGTAAAAAGTCTTGTCCAGTATAAATCTCCATTCAGAAAGTTTCTTCTTCGCCTCATCAAGAGATTTTTTGCATCTTATTATGCCAACCTTTTCCCACATGTATTTTCTGAGTGTTATTCTTATCTCATCATGCCCTGGGATAGTATGATATGCCATGGCATATTTTGCTGTCTGCTCTTTTACTGCATCAAGTTTTTCTGAAATATCAGACGATGCGCATGCTGATTTACCGGCGCGTGCACCATAAACAAGTCCCTCAAGAAGGCTGTTGCTTGCAAGTCTGTTTGCTCCATGAACGCCTGTGCATGCAACTTCCCCGGCTGCATAAAGCCTATGCATATTAGTCATGCCATTTAAATCAGTCTTTATCCCTCCCATTATGTAATGGGCAGCAGGAGAAACAGGTATTAATTCCTGCGTTATATCAAGGTTGTACTGTATGCATGTCGAGTAAACTTTAGGAAATCTGTTTTTTACAAAATCTTTTTCAAGATGAGTCATGTCGAGAAAAACATTACTGCTCTTTGTCTTTACCATTTCGGAGACGATTGCACGAGATACAATATCCCTTGGTGCAAGTTCTGCGTCAGGATGATAATTCTTCATAAAAAGTTCTTTATTTATATTTCTCAATATGCCGCCTTCTCCTCTTATCGACTCAGTGAGAAGAAAACTCGGAGCATACGGCGAATAAAGACTCGTAGGGTGAAATTGAACAAATTCTATATCCTCAAGCACTGCACCTGCCCGATAAGCTATTGCCATTCCATCGCCTGTTGCAACCAAAGGATTTGTTGTTCTTAAATATATCTGTCCTGCTCCGCCAGTGCAGAGTATAGTTGACTTCGCAATAATAGCAACCATTTTTCTGTCTTTAAGAACATAAGCGCCAAAACATTCGCCGTTTAATGCAATCAAATCTACAGTAAAAGAAAAGGGATATTTTTTAACTGACGGGAATGACCGAACTTTATTAAGAAGCACACGCTCAAGCTCTTTGCCTGTAGAATCCCCATGCGAATGCAAAACTCTTCTTCTTGAATGAGCAGCCTCCATTGTAAAATCAAGCTTTGTCCCAGCCTTATCAAACTCAACTCCCCATGAAATAAGTTCGTTAATTCTTTCAGGCCCTTCTTCAACAAGAATTTTCACTGCGTCTTCATTGCAAAGGCCGTCTCCTGCTTTCAGTGTATCTTCAAAATGAATTCCGACTTCATCTTCATCGCTTAATGCAACAGCAATTCCGCCCTGAGCGTATTCAGTGCTGCTCTCTGTCGGCATGTCCTTTGTAACAATCAACACATTGCCATAAGAAGCAAGTTCGATAGCTGCTCTAAGACCAGCCACACCGCTCCCGATAATAAGATGATCAACAATCTCTATATCCACAAATCCTCCGAGCTATTTCTCACTAACACCTATTATAGGCGTTAAACGCAAGATGGGATAGTGCTAGGTAATATTATTACCCTTTAATTACAAAACTACTTCATCAATTCATTAAAATCAAATATATGCAAAAAATTGTCAGAAAGCTTGGATTGGTTTTTTGAATTTGCTTTTGCCTTGTGAAGAATGTATTTTATCCCGTACTTAGCTGCTGTTTCCAATACCTCCAGCGTATCATCAATAAAAAGCGTCTCGTCCTTAGTAAAACCAAGATGCTTTTCTGCATTCTCCCAGAACTCCAGCATTTCCTTTGGATATCCCATATCAAACGATGTGATAACTTTGTCGAAATATTTCCCAATCTCTGTTTTCTTAAGCTTGAGGTCAAGAACTTTATAATGTGCATTGGTTGCAAGAAATATCTTCTTTTTTTGTTTTCTGAGCATACAAAGAAAGTCTTCGACACGAGGATGAACTTCTATCAAGTGTCTTATCTGCTCCTTTAATGCAGGGATATCAAGGGCAAGCTCTTTTGACCAGAAATCTATATCAGTCCAGTTTAAAGTTCCTTCATGATGCTTATATTTTTTTAGAAGCTCTTTTTTTGCCCTGCCAAAGGTCATAGTGTTCTTCTCAGCATATTTCTCAGGCACAAGATGCTCCCAGAAATAATCGTCAAAATACTTATCAAGCAGTGTGCCGTCCATATCAAGAAGCACGTATTTGATCTCATTCAATGGAATTTTAGAGTGCAATAACATTATTTCTCCTAAATGACAGGATATAGTATTTGAGCGGCATCAGAGATTTTTCGGTAACAGTTCTTAGTGAAATGAAGCGACCACATCCTCAACTGTTTGAAACCGAAGGTCAAGTTTCGAGGATGTAGCGCAATGAACTTTAGAACTGTCGAAAAATATCGTAGCAAGCAAGAGCCAGTCATGTTTTTTTCTGAGCGAGAATGCTGTATCCCATCTAATTAAATCACACATATCTTGAATTCTTACATCAGCCCTTTTGTTGTAGGCAAGCCTTTTACTTTTTTATTCATCGAGACTGCCTCTCCAAGCGCTTTTCCGAGTCCTTTAAAAATCGCTTCAATAATGTGATGCTCATTTCTGCCGTATGGCACATTCACATGGAGCGTGAGATTCCCGTTGCTTACGAATGCCTGAAGAAAATCCTGCACAAGGTCAGGATCGAAATTTCTTATCTTTGTTTTTTTAGGAAGCTTCACATTATAAACAAGATATGGCCTTCCGCTGATGTCAAGACTTATCTCAGCCAACGCCTCATCCATTGGCACAGATGCCTTGCCGTAACGTGTTATCCCTTTCATATTGCCAAGCGCGTCTTTTAATGCCTTGCCGAAAACTATTCCTATATCTTCTACAGTGTGGTGATAGTCAATGTCTGTATCGCCTTTAGCCTTGAGCTTCATATCAATCAAGCCGTGTTTGCACATCAAAGAAAGCATATGATCGAAAAACGGGATGGATGTGTTTATTGCGTAATTCCCCTTGCCCTCAAGAATAATTTCCAGAGATATATCCGTTTCTTTTGTCTTTCTCTTAATCAATGCCTTTCTCATCGTAGCTCCTTTATAAGTGCATTCAGAAAAATATCGTTTTCCTCTTTTGTCCCTACTGTCACTCTCAGACATCCATCAACAACGCCTTTCATATTCTTTACAAGAATGCCTTTTTTCAAAAGAATATTATAGATTTTATCAGAATTCTTTGTTTTAAATAATATAAAATTTGCCTCTGATGGATATGGCTTAATATTTCTAATCTTAGACAGCTCATCCATGAGTCTGTCTCTTTCTGAAATAATCGCCTTTATAAAAAAATTTAATTTATTTTTATTTTTAAGAGCATGTATTGCAATTGCCTGAGAAAAAGAGTTCACATTAAAAGGCAGTCTGATTTTATTTATAACCGAGATTATTTCAGAATCTGCTATCATAAAACCTACTCTCAACCCTGCCATTCCTATTTTGCTCACAGTGCGTAGTATTACCATGTTCTTATAATCCTTAAGCAATGGCAGAAAACCTTTTTCACTTGCAAAAGGCTGATATGCTTCATCAATAACAACAATGCCTTTTGAAGCATCGATTATCTTTAAAATCCTGTCTGCTGAAAAGCAATTGCCTGTTGGATTATTCGGAGTGCTCAGGAAAATCAGCCTTGGATTTTGTTTTTTAATTACTGATAAAATTTTATCTATATCAAGATCAAACTCTTCATCAAGAGGAACAGCGATATTTTTTTGAGCAAGCACCTGAGAAATTATGCCATACATTGAAAATGTTGGCGTAGGATATAAAACAGGACCACCAAATGTTGTAATTAGATAATAGATAAGCTCGTCAGAGCCATTTCCAATAAGCAGATTCTCAGGCTTTACTCCGAGATTTTTTGAAATGATTTTTTTCAGCTCCCTTGCCTCTGGGTCAGGATAGCGGTTGGTTTTTATTTTTAAGACAGAGCTGTCAATTTTTAATCCGAAAGGGCTCTCGTTTGCATCAAGCTTAACCCTGCATGAAATTTCCTTTGCAATATATGCATTCAGAGACAACACATTGGGGTTGGCGAGTTTTTTGATATTCATGATGAGAAATTATAACATCTGTCCTGTACATTTTTCTTGACACACGCATTAAAAAGCTAAAAGATGATAAGATACATCCATGAAATGTACGCAATATTTTTTGTTCATCAGGCAGCGACCAGACAGGGCAATTATTAAAGAAGAATGGATATTGGATACCATCAGAAAACCCGTGAAAACAGAAATGCAGAGCGATGGAAGAATAAGGAAATGGAGATTTATTGAAGAAGCAAGGAAGTATTTAAGGGTAATCCTTTTAGAGGATGGAGAGACCGTTCATAATGTTTTCTTTGATAGAAACTTTAAGGAGGAAGAAAAATGAAAATCAGGTATTTCTCGGATACGGATACAGCATTGATTGAGTTTGCAAATGTGCCTGTCGTTGAGACAAAAGAAGTATCAGAAAACCTTTACATTGACATGGATGAAAAAGGCAATCTTGTAAGCATGACTATTGAGCATGCGAAGGAAAAGGCAGGTATTTCAGAAGTATCTTTCTTGCAAATGGAAAAAACAAGCGCCTAACGAATTATTCGTGCACATTGCGAATAGCTACCGCATAATTCAGTAGTTAGCTAAAAATTATTGATAATTATTTTAATGTTGGAGATGGTAGTGGCTTCAAATAAGCTGACATACAAAGATGACAAAATTACTTGGTATCCTGCGCCAATAAGCAGACTCGAAGAGCACTTGTGTGTTGTCCTGGTACCTTGCCATCACTTACCCCCAAGTGTTTTAAATCCAACTAGCAAGAACATAGCTTACAATTTACAATATATCGAATTTCTTGATAGGCTAATAAAAGACATCAAACTGAGTTCGGTATTATGGACTCAAAATATTAAATCATTCATAATCCACTCTGCCGCTGTGATTGAATCTATTTTCCATTACGTTGTTATCAGTACTGGGCACGCAAATGTGATAGAATGGAAATCATGTAACAAATTCAAAAGTAACCCCTATGAAATTAATGGCAGCGCGCTCCTGTGCGAGACAGAAATCTTTATTAAGTCAGAAGATCTAAATATTGCTGATATGACATTTGATCAACTGGCTAAAAAAGTCGAGTCGCATAAGCTTCTTGGCAACGTAAATGACTTATACAAAGAGATAAGCAAAATAAGAAAGTTGCGTAATAAAATACATCTCTATGGCGTTGAGCACCCAACAGATACGGATTTTATGACCTTCGGAAAATCTGAATATGAATTAACGAGGCGGGTTTTACTTGGCGTGCTTGTTTGCCCTCTTTTTGACAGAAGTAAATGTCGTAACTATTTTGACTATTTAAAAATAAGCTAACCCGTCGCTAGAGCCGATCGCAGCCCGCGGGGCTCAGCCCGGCATTAAGTGTGAGACTATAAGACATGGATAAACGCAAAACTTTAAAAAAACTAGAACAGTTGCACGAACAAGTCAACCACCAAAGAAGGTTTAAATCAAAAGATGATTTTCTGGTCTGGGCTGCAAAAGTTGAACCGCTTCTGTCATTTAACGTTGCATATCAAGATCGATTTCGTGTCGATTTGAATATGATTCATACCAACCTGTCTTCTCAGACTGCTGAGCCTCTGGCTAATCGGATGAGAACGACACTGCTCCAAGCTATCGAGCAGCTAAAGCACGAATTGGACACGACTGATCAGCCCCAGGGAATTAAGATAGCAACATCATCAAAGGAATACATCCATCCAGAGAGAATAAAAGAGCTGCGGGGAGTTGCATCTGACAAATACGATTTGTGTAAACTGCTGAAGCTGTGCGAAGAGCTAAACGCTGCCTATTTGAATAACAGCGTTCTTTCTATCATTTTGCTTACTCGAACTCTTATAGATCATGTCCCTCCTATTTTTGACTGCAGAACCTTCAATGAGGTCGTTAATAACTATCAAGGAACGAAGTCATTTAAGGAAAGCATGGGGAAATTGAATTCTTCTAGTAGAACAATTGCAGACCAACATTTACATACACCGGTTAGAAAAAGCGAATCTGTTCCTACAATGAATCAAGTTGACTTTTCTAATGATATAGATGTTTTACTCGCGGAAGTTTA
Source organism: Nitrospiraceae bacterium (assembly GCA_021373015.1). NCBI lineage: Bacteria > Pseudomonadati > Nitrospirota > Nitrospiria > Nitrospirales > Nitrospiraceae > Nitrospiraceae bacterium. The sequence goes on along the minus strand of JAJFTJ010000008.1, from coordinate 15,924 downwards.
CAGAATATCAAAACGACCATGAGTCTTAACCACGCCGTCGAGAGAAACGCTGAGACCCGCGTTCCTCATGGCGGCGTTCCAATACAAACATCTGGGGTGAAGGTAGATTCAAAAAAAAGTCTTAGTCCTCATCATCCACTCTACGGAATCACCTTATTCAACTGATACTCCACTATAGCTTCTGCTCCTGCCATCTTGAGCTTGGGAATAATATCACGCACAGTCTTCTCGTCAATGATAACCTCAAGCGCATACCATCCCTTATCAGTCAACTGTGAGATCGTTGGAGAGTGCATTGATGAAAGAAGACTCATCACGCGCTTGAATGATCTTTCAGATACATTCATCTTTAGCCCTACTCTCTCCTCAGCAGTGAGAGCGCCTTTTAAAAGCATCGCAATATTATTCATCTTCTGTTTTTTCCAAGAATCCTGCCATGCCTTTTTATTGGCAATGAACCTTGTGCTGGATTGAAGAATAGTCTCTACAATCCTAAGATTATTTGCCCTGAGAGAAGAACCTGTTTCTGTTAGTTCGACTATCGCATCACAAAGGTGCGGAGGCTTAACCTCTGTTGCGCCCCATGAAAAATCAACAGATGCTTTTATTCCTTTTGATTTAAGATATCTCTTTGTGAAACCTACCAGTTCTGTTGAAATCCTCTTGTTGTTCAGGTCTTTCAGTTTCTTTATCTTGGAATCATTAGGAACAGCAATAACCCATTTTACAGGCCTCAACCCTTCCTTTGCATAATTCAGCTCAACGATTTCATGCACATCGGCATTCTGCTCCATTATCCAGTCCTTGCCTGTAAGTCCGCAGTCAAGTATCCCGTCTTGAACATACTTTGACATTTCCTGCGCCCTTATGAGCATTGCCTCAATCTCAATGTCATCAACACTCGGATAATAAGAACGCGATGAGACTGAGATGCTATATCCAGCCTTTTTGAACAGTTTTAATGTTGATTCTTGAAGGCTTCCCTTTGGAAGACCGAGTTTTAAAATTTTACTCATGACATTTTCCCTCTCAATTCATTTATTTAAAACATATAATACACAACACCATGGTAATTATTCAAATTCAGGAAACAGCTCTTGTGCTATAATCTGCATTATGGTCAGGGTTAAGATTTGCGGTATAACCAATCTTGATGATGCCCTTGCAGCAGTGGACTTTGGAGCTGATGCGCTTGGATTTGTTTTTTTCAAAAAAAGCCCGAGATGTATAACTCCGTCGAATGCAAAGAAAATAATAAAAAAACTCCCTCCTTTTATCACAACTGTTGGACTGTTTGTTAATGAAGGCAGAGACAAAATGGAAACAATTTCTAAGCTTGCAGGCTTAAACGCGATACAGCTGCACGGCAATGAAACTTCGTCAGCATGCAATATAAAAGGCTGCAAGATAATAAAAGCCATACGAATAGAATCAATTTCAAACCTTGAACTGATAACAAAATATAAAGACAAGGTCTCTGCCATTTTACTTGACACCTACTCTTCTGCAAAATTTGGCGGAACAGGAAAGATATTTAACTGGGATATTGCTTTAGAGGCAAAAAAATTCGGCAGGATCATCCTTGCAGGCGGTCTGAATCCTGAAAACATTTCAGAGGCTGTGAATTATGTGCAACCTTATGCTGTGGATGTGAGCAGCGGAGTCGAGGCAGAAAAAGGCAGAAAAGATCATAAGAAGATGAAGATGTTTATTGAAAGAGCAAAAAGAAACCTCTAAACAGTCTGTAGTCGAGAAATATATTTAACGGTTTATTAAATAGTCCAAAAAGATTTCCTGCGGTCTTTCCCAGATCTTCTTTCTTTGCCGACCCTGCGTTCAGGTCCCTTGTAGCTTGGGTCATTGGATTTCCTGCGGTCATCTCCTGATCTCTGATTGCCTTCAGTCTTGCGTTTATTCCCCATAATCAAGCCTCCTGTGATTTATTAGTCGTCTTCTTTAGAACAGACTCTTATCACTGTTTTAACATTTCCGCGCGGATTGAAATCACCTATTACTTCGAGAAATCTCGGGTTAAGTCTGTTTTCAATCTCAGAATAAATCTTGTTTGTAACTTCTTCATGCGATATGTGAGTGTCTCTGTATGAATTGAGGTATAGTTTCAGGGCTTTTAATTCTAGAATTTTTTTATTAGGAATATATATGATTTTTATATTTGCAAAATCAGGATATCCTGAGCGCGGGCAGAGACAGGTGAATTCAGGAAAATTTATGTTTATCTCGTAATCCCTCTCAGGAGTTGGATTGGCCCATGTTTCCAGTTTTGCTTTCGTGACAGCTTTTTCCCCGTATCGCATACAGAGAAATTTAACATGCAGCTATTGACAAAAGCAACTTTGTTTTTGTAAGATTTAGCATCGATCAATCTCTTACTGATTAAACCTTCCCAGGATAGAGTCAAAAAACCGCAAAGTCGGTAATGACCTACCGGGTAATAAAAATAATAAAAACCGCAATAAATCCCATATTAGGAGTGTAGGATGGACAACAATATTTCAATATCAGAACTAAAGGACAAAACCATTGATGAGCTTACTACTGTAGCAAAAGGACTTAATGTCGAAGGCGCAACAGGGTTGAGAAAGCAGGATCTAATTTTTGCAATACTTCAGGCACAAACAGAAAAAACAGGAAATGTATTCGGAGAAGGCGTGCTTGAGATACTGCCTGATGGATTCGGGTTTCTCAGGTCTTCTGACTACAGTTATCTTCCCGGTCCTGATGATATATATGTATCTCCGTCCCAGATCAGGCGATTTAATCTAAGAACAGGAGATCTTGTCTCCGGGCAGATAAGACCCCCTAAAGAGAGCGAAAGATATTTTGCTCTGTTAAAAGTTGAGGCCGTTAATCATGAATCTCCAGAAGACAGCATTAACAGAACGCTGTTTGATAATCTCATCCCTTATTATCCAACTGAAAGGATAAAACTGGAATATGATGCTAATGATTATTCTACAAGGGTTATGGAATTTATAACTCCTGTCGGCAAAGGCCAAAGAGGCATGATCGTTGCCGCACCCAGAACCGGCAAAACAATGCTCCTGCAGTCAATTGCAAAGGGCATAAAGAAAAACCATCGTGAAATACATCTTATAATTTTACTTATAGATGAGCGTCCTGAGGAAGTTACAGACTGGAAAAGGCAGGTTCCGGGAGCAGAGATAATCAGCTCAACATTTGATGAGCCGCCACAGAGGCATTGTCAGGTATCTGAGATGGTTATTGAAAGGGCAAAGCGACTTGTAGAGAGCAAGAGAGATGTGGTTGTTCTTCTCGACAGCATAACAAGACTGGCAAGGGCTCATAATGCTATCATGCCTACAAGCGGAAAAGTATTATCAGGAGGACTTGATTCAAATGCGCTACAAAAGCCAAAAAGATTTTTTGGAGCTGCAAGAAACATAGAAAACGGCGGAAGTATAACCATACTCGCAACTGCGCTTGTCGACACAGGAAGCAGAATGGATGACGTTATATTTGAAGAATTCAAAGGCACAGGAAATATGGAACTTCACCTTGACAGAAAACTTGTTGAGAAGAGAATATTCCCGACGATTGACATCAATGCATCCGGCACAAGAAAAGAAGAACTTCTTGTTGATAAGGATGTTCTTAACAAAATGTGGATTCTAAGAAAAGTTCTTAATCCTCTCAGCACTGTTGAGAGCATGGAATTTTTGCTTGGCAAGCTCACAGGCACAAAGAGCAATAAGGACTTTCTTGACCTGATGAATACTTAGTCTCCGGTTACTTATTTTTTTTAATAAGGCTCAGCGCTGTTTCCCTGAACCTCTTGATATGCGAGCCTTCCCAGTATATACTGCTGCAAATATCGCATCTCTGAAATTTATTGCACTCAACATATATGTGCTCAGGGATTTCTGCTCTTATGCTGTCTTTATCATTAACTACAATTAGAATTCCATTGCACTTGACACATCTTGAGGACCCCAAATCTGCAAATCCGTAAACATTAAGCACCTCTGAAAACTGATCTTTTGTGTTGTTAGATTTGATAAAAAGATAATTGCTAAAGTTCCTTCTTTTTAAAAAATGTGTGTCTCTTGTGAGAATTATCCTGTTTTCTTGTTTTGAAATTCTTAGCAGAGTATTGTCATCAATGTCAGAGAAGTAAAATACATCAAAGCCTATAAGCCTCAGCCATTTTGCAAGACGGCCCAGCATTGAATCAGCTATAAACTTCATAATTATTATTATTTTACTAAAACAAAAAAAGGATTCAAGGCTTAGCCTTGAATCCTTTTAATATATTTACCTATCGTCTCAGCTATTCTTCTATTGCAGCAGGTGTTTCAGAAGAGAATAGAGGCTTCTGCGGTTCTCTTTCCACAAATGTGTTGTAGTATTTTTCAATGCCAGTACCGCCAGGAATAATTCTTCCCATTATCACATTCTCTTTCAGTCCTCTGAGATCATCAATCAAGCCGTTGATCGCTGCCTCTGTGAGAACTCTTGTTGTCTCCTGGAAGGATGCTGCTGACACAAAACTCTCTGTTGTAAGAGATGCCTTTGTGATACCAAGAAGCAGCGGTTTTCCCTGAGCAGGCTTCTTGCCTTTTGCCTTCACCCTGGCATTTTCTTCCTTGAACGCCACTCTATCAACCTGTTCGCCAATAAGGAATATGGTGTCTCCCGGATCTTCGATCCTTACCTTCTTCATCATCTGTCTTACAATGACCTCGATGTGTTTGTCATTTATCGTAACACCCTGGAGCCTGTAAACCTTCTGTACCTCATCGACTAGATATCTCTGAAGTTCCTTTGGCCCAAGTATATCAAGAATACTGTGCGGGTTAACAGCGCCGTCCATTAATGGTTCGCCAGCCCTTACCCAGTCACCCTCATGAACACTCACGTGCTTGCCTTTTGGTATGAGGTATTCTCTGGACTCAGTGCTTCCTCTAACAACAATAACGCGCATACCTTTATGTGCGCCTCTGAACTCAACCATACCATCAATCTCTGTTACGATTGCCTGTTCCTTAGGACGTCTTGCCTCAAAAAGTTCTGCAACTCTTGGCAGACCGCCTGTTATGTCCTTTGTCTTGCTTGTTTCCCTAGGCATCTTTGCAAGGATATCTCCTGGTGCAACAATACTGTTTTTCTCAACCACAATATGAGCGCCTGCTGGAAGCAGATATCTTGCCAGATTGTTTGTGCTTGGGATTTTTAGAGTTGCCTTGCCGTGTTCGTCCTTGATCGAGAGTCTTGGTCTCATGTTTGTCGGATAATCAATAATAACCTTGTGTGAAAGACCTGTCACCTCATCAACTTCTTCTTTAACAGTTACATTTTCTACTATATCTCCAAAGGCGATTTTACCGCCGACCTCAGTCAAAATTGGATTTGAGTATGGATCCCACTCAACTATCCTTTGACCAATATCAACTTTCTGCCCATTGCTTACGAGCAGTTTTGCACCGTAAACAATAGGATATTTTTCCTTTTCTCTTCCTTTTGCATCAACAACAGCAATGCTGCCGTTTCTGTTTATAACAACATGGAGACCTTCTCTGTTTTTAACAGTACTTATATTCAAGAACTTTATCGAACCTGAGTTCTTTGTCTCAAGGACTGTTTGTTCTACAATTTTTGAAGCAGCTCCGCCAATATGGAACGTTCTCATTGTAAGCTGTGTGCCAGGCTCGCCGATAGATTGTGCAGCTATTACACCAACAGACTCGCCAAGTCCAACAGACTCGCCTCTTGCCAAATCTCTGCCATAACATAAACCACAAGCGCCGAATTTTGACTGGCATGTAAGAACAGACTTGATCTTAATCTTATCAATACCTGCCTCAACTATTTTCAGTGTCAGTTCTTCATCTATCGGGCTGTTTTTCTTGGCAACTATATCTTTAGAAATTGGGTCTCTCAAATCCTCTGCAAGAGTCCTTCCCAAGATTCTCTCCTCTATAGGCTGTATTATCTCGCCGCCTTCTATAAGGGATGTAACTGTAATGCCGTCAGTTGTTCCGCAATCTTCTTCCATAATGATTACATCCTGAGCAACATCGACAAGTCTTCTTGTGAGATATCCTGAGTTAGCTGTCTTAAGCGCTGTATCAGCAAGACCTTTTCTTGCCCCATGTGTAGATATAAAATACTGCACTGGTGTAAGACCTTCTCTGAAGTTAGCGGTAATAGGAGTCTCGATGATCTCGCCTGAAGGTTTTGCCATAAGCCCTCTCATACCCGCCAACTGTCTCAACTGCGCTGTGCTTCCTCTTGCGCCGGAATCAGCCATCATATAGACGCTGTTGAATGATCTTCTTTCCTGAAGCTCTTCCTCAGAGAACTTTTTGCCTTCTTCAGCTCCAAGTTCTTCCATCATCTCTTCAGCTATCTTCTCAGTAACATTCGCCCATATGTCTATAACCTTGTTGTAACGTTCGCCCTGTGTTATAAAACCGTCTGCATATTGTTTCTGCACATCGATAACTTCCTGCTCAGCCTCTTTAATAAGTTCAGGCTTTTTGGAAGGTATATGCATATCAACCATTGATATCGATATCCCTGATTTTGTAGCATACTTAAAACCAAGCTTTTCAAGATTATCAAGGAATACAACTGTTGCTCTCTTTCCAGCCTTTATATAGGCAAACTCGATTATCCTGGCAAGCTCTTTCTTCGTAAGCTCTTTATTTATTGCCGCAAAAGATATTACATCAGGAACTATCTCACTGAACAATACTCTTCCGGATGTTGTATCAACATACTTCCCGTCAATTTTGAATTTTATGGCTGCATGCTCATCAAGCATTCCAGAATCGTATGCAATTCTGACATCTTCCACATCTCTGAATACCTTGCCTTCGCCCTTTACACCTTTTCTTGCTTTTGTCAGATAATATATTCCCAAAACCATATCCTGTGTAGGGACAACTATCGGCTTCCCGTTTGCAGGCGAAAGTATATTATTGACAGACATCATGAGCACCCTTGCCTCTATCTGCGCCTCTATCGACAACGGCACATGAACAGCCATCTGGTCACCGTCAAAATCAGCGTTGAAAGCAGTACATACCAGAGGATGAAGCTTGATAGCCTTGCCCTCAACAAGCACTGGATCAAATGCCTGTATGCCAAGTCTGTGAAGGGTTGGAGCACGGTTCAGGAGAACAGGATGTTCTTTTATAACTTCTTCAAGTGCATCCCATACCTCTGGGATTTCCTTCTCAACCAATTTTTTTGCTGCTTTTATTGTTGTTGCAAAATTCTTTTCCTCAAGTTTATTGAATATCATCGGCTTGAATAGTTCCAAAGCCATTCTCTTTGGAATACCGCACTGGTGAAGATTAAGTTCAGGACCTACGACAATAACTGACCTGCCTGAATAATCAACACGCTTACCAAGCAGGTTCTGCCTGAAACGGCCCTGCTTTCCTTTTATCATATCGCTCAAAGATTTGAGCGGTCTTTTTGTTGAACTCTTCAGAACTCTGCTTCTTCTTCCATTATCGAACAAAGCATCAACTGCTTCCTGGAGCATTCTCTTTTCGTTCTTTATAATTACGCTTGGCGCCTTGAGCTCCATAAGTCTCTTTAATCTGTTGTTCCTGTTTATGACCCTTCTGTAAAGATCATTGAGGTCAGATGTTGCAAACCTTCCGCCCTCAAGCGGGACAAGCGGTCTGAGATCAGGAGGAAGAACAGGAATAACATCCATTATCATCCACTCTGGTTTGTTTCCAGAACTTCTGAATGCCTCTACAACCTTCAGCCTCTTAGTGAGTTTCTTTTTTATCCCAATAGAGGATGCGTTTTTTATTTTTGTTTTTAATTCTTTGCTGAGAACATCGAGATCAACCCTTCTGAGGAGCTCTCTTATTGCCTCAGCTCCCATACCTGCCTTGAACCTTGGTCCAAATTCAGCAGTCTTTTTCTTATAATCTTCTTCTGAAAGAAGCTCCTTATCCTTGAGATTGGTATCGCCTTTGTCAATAACAACATTGCTCTCAAAGTAGAGAACCTTTTCAAGGTGTCTCATGGTCATATCAAGCAGAGTTCCTATTCTGCTCGGCACACCTTTGAGGAACCATATATGGGCTACTGGAGTTGCAAGCTCTATATGTCCAAGTCTGTGTCTTCTGACCTTTGCCTGGATAACTTCAACGCCGCACTTATCACAGACAACTCCTCTGTGCTTCATCCTCTTGTATTTTCCGCATATACATTCCCAGTCCTTCATAGGACCGAAAATTTTTGCACAGAAGAGGCCGTCTCTCTCAGGTTTGAATGTACGGTAGTTTATTGTCTCTGGTTTTTTTACCTCTCCATACGACCATTCTCTGATTTTCTCAGGAGAAGCAAGTTTTACCCTTATTGCCTTAAAATCCGTAGGATTCTTTGGTCTCTGAAAAACTGTATAGGTTTCCTCTGCCAATCTAGTCCACCTTTTCCTTTCTCTCTAAGAGCTCTACATCAAGCGCCAAGCTCTGGAGTTCTTTTATTAAAACATGGAAAGACTCAGGAACACCTGGTTCCAAAGTCGCATCACCTTTAACTATTGCTTCATACATTCGTGTCCTTCCCGTTACATCATCGCTCTTGACAGTTAGGAACTCCTGTAAAGTATATGCAGCGCCATAAGCCTCAAGCGCCCAAACTTCCATCTCCCCAAGTCTCTGTCCTCCAAACTGAGCCTTACCTCCAAGCGGCTGCTGTGTGACAAGCGAATATGGTCCGATCGAACGTGCATGCATCTTATCATCAACAAGATGATGAAGTTTTAACATATACATCTGTCCTACTGTAACAGGTCTGTCAAAAGGCTCGCCTGTCCTTCCATCACTCAGCATTATCTGTCCAGTTGAAGGAAGATTTGCTTTCTTCAGGAGTTCTTTAATCTCGTTTTCATTTGCTCCTTCAAATACTGGCGTTGCAACATGAAGACCTAATGCCTTTGCAGCCCAGCCAAGATGGGTTTCGAGAACCTGCCCCACATTCATTCTTGATGGAACCCCGAGAGGATTTAAAACAACATCTACAGGTGTTCCATCAGGAAGATAAGGCATATCCTCTTCAGGCATAACCATAGAAACAACACCTTTGTTCCCGTGTCTTCCTGCCATTTTGTCGCCGATCTGAAGTTTGCGTTTCATTGCAATGTAAACCTTAACTACTTTGCTTACACCAGGCTGAAGCTCGTCGCCTCTTTTTACTCTGTCAACACTCTGGTCATAGCGCGATTCAAGATAATGAATATGCTGTGTTGTTTCTTCATCTACAGCCCTTATTTTATCTATTACATCGCTGTCTGCTATCTTTATATTCATAAGGTGCTCATTTTTGACTCTCTCAAGCTGAGAATCTGTAAGCTTCTTCCCTTTATGACATATAACTTCTTTTGTCTTTGAATCCTTGACATCCTCCATAACCTTTTGATCAATGAGAAGCTCTCTGATCCTTTTTGCCTTGTCTTCTTTTGCAATTCGGACTTCTTCTTCAAGATCTCGTTGAAGTCTAAGGATGTCATCGTCTTCTATGCTCTTTGCCCTTACATCTTTCTCTGAACCTTTCTTTGAAAAGACTCTTGCATCAACGATTGTTCCCTCTATCCCAGGCGGAACATAAAGACAGTTTTCCTTTACATCCTCGGCCTTTTCCCCAAATATTGCGCGAAGGAGTTTTTCTTCAGGCGTGAGTTGGGTTTCACCTTTAGGAGTTACTTTTCCGACAAGCATATCTCCGGGTTTTACTTCAGCTCCGATTCTTATAATTCCACTGTCATCCAGATCCTTCAGGGCTTCTTCGCCGACATTCGGGATGTCCCTTGTAATTTCCTCGGGACCAAGCTTTGTTTCTCTAGCTTCTACTTCAAATTCTTCTATATGAACTGATGTGAATACATCTTCTTTTACAATTCTTTCGCTTATGAGTATAGCATCCTCAAAGTTGTAACCTCCCCATGGCATGAATGCTACAAGAATATTTTTGCCGAGTGCGAGTTCTCCTCTATCAGTACATGGTCCGTCTGCAAGCACATCACCTTTACCAACCTTGTCGCCGACATTAACAACAGGTTTTTGGTTTATGCATGTGGCCTGATTCGATCTTTGAAATTTTATTAAATTGTATATGTCAACGCCTCCGCCTTCCACCATACTCTTTACAACAATTCTGGTTGCATCTATGCTCTCAATAATGCCTGCCCTTTTTGCCAGTACAAGCGCGCCTGAATCCCTTGCAGCAACATGTTCCATTCCTGTTCCTACAATAGGCGCCTCTGAACAAAGCAACGGCACTGCCTGACGCTGCATGTTAGAGCCCATCAGTGCTCTGTTAGCATCGTCATTTTCTAGAAATGGCACAAGAGCTGCTGACACACCCACTATCTGCTTTGGAGACACATCCATATAATGAACTTCCTGCGGAGTAACCATTCTGAAGTCTCCGCCAACTCTTGCAGAAACTGTCTCCCCGACAATTTTCCCGTCTTTATCTAAATGAGTCGTTGCCTCAGCAATGATATATTTTTCCCCATCGATTGCAGACAACAGATCAACCTGTCCCGTAACCTTTCCGTTAACAACCTTTCTATATGGAACCTCTATGAAACCAAAGTCATTAACCCTTGCATATGATGCAAGTGATGTTATAAGCCCGATGTTCGGACCTTCTGGAGTCTCAACTGGACATATTCTGCCGTAATGCGTTGGATGAACATCTCTGACCTCGAAACCAGCTCTTTCTCTTGTCAGTCCTCCTGGACCTAAAGCAGAAAGTCTTCTCTTGTGTGTAATCTCAGACAAAGGATTAGTCTGATCCATGAACTGACTTAATTGGCTTGTGCCGAAAAACTCCTTTACTGCAGCCATCACAGGTTTTGCATTTATCAGGTCATGCGGCATTGCCTTATCAAGTTCAGCAAGCGACATCTTCTCTTTAATCGTTCTTTCCATTCTTACAAGTCCGATTCTGAACTGATTCTCAAGAAGCTCGCCTACTCCTCTTATTCTTCTGTTACCAAGATGATCTATGTCATCAACCTCGCCCTTACCTGTTCTTAATGAAAGCAGATAACGAACAATTTCGATAATATCCTTATCTGTGAGCACTCGTGTTTCAAGCGGCACATCAAGATCAAGTCTTTTGTTGAGTTTAAGTCTTCCAACCGGAGAAAGGTCGTATCTCTTTGGATCAAAGAAAAGACCGCTAAACAATTCTCTGGCAGCATTTACTGTAGGGGGCTCTCCTGGCCTAAGTTTTCTGTAAACCTCTACCAATCCCTCTTCCTGAGTATTAATTTTATCTGTGAGAAGTGTATCTCTTAGTGAAGGTAGATAATTTACATTATCAATAAACAGAAGAGACAAAGTCTCAATTTTTGCAGCAAGTATTTTTTTGAATATATCCTCGGTTATGACCTCATTGCCTTCCAGTATTATCTCACCCGTATCAGGGTCAACAATATCAGTGAGGGTAACTCTTTCTACTATCTCGTTCTGAGCTATAGGGATCTCTTTTATATTTGAAGCCTCCATTTTCTTGATGGCGGCTTTTGTGATTTTGCTTCCTTCTTTTACTATCAATTCCTTTGTTTTTGGAACAATAATATTCTGAGTAGATTTAATACCAGCAAGGGTTTCACTAACCAATCTCGTGAAGCTGCCTTTAGCAAGCTTTATCGTCTCGATAGGATAGAAAATCTTAAGCAAATCTTCATTCTTGTATCCAAGAGCCTTCAACACTATAGTTGCCGGCAGTCTCTTTCTCCTGTCAATCCTGACATAAAGAATGTCTTTTGTATCAAATTCAAAATCCAGCCATGAACCCCTTGATGGAATTACACGGGCTGAATAAAGAACCTTGCCGCTGACATGGGTTTTGCCCTTATCATGGCTGAAGAATACTCCCGGAGAACGATGAAGCTGACTGACGATTACACGCTCTGTACCATTAATAACAAACGTGCCTGTGTCTGTCATCAGCGGTATTTCGCCGATGTATACCTCCTGCTCTCTTGATTCCCTGAGTCTTTTGTTCTTGCTCCCCTCAGGTATCTCATATAGATTGAGTTTTACCTTTATCTTAAGCGGAGCAGAATGTGTTACTCCCTTTTGAAGACAGTCCCTTACATTGAACTTGGGCTCTTTTAACATGTAGTAAAGAAAATCAAGTGTCGCTGTCTCATTGTAATCAACAATAGGGAAAACATTCATGAGAGCTGACTGCAACCCGAAATTTTCCCTCTTCTCTGGCTGTACATCCTTTTGCAAAAATTTCTCGAATGAGCTCTTCTGTATCTCTATCAGGTTTGGTACTTCCAGAAAAGGAGGAACCTTCCCAAAATTTAGCCTTTCTCTAAGAACCCTTGCCATATTTCTCCTTCTTCCAACTAAAAATAAATTAAGGCTTAAGGGCCATGTTGATTTTTATCATGGCCCTAACACCCCTTTAGATTAATTATTTTATGTCTATTTTTGCGCCCTGTTCTTCGAGCTTTGCCTTCATAGACTCTGCTTCTTCCTTAGATACACCTGTCTTAATTGCCTTAGGTGCACCCTCAACGACATCCTTTGCTTCTTTAAGACCGAGACCTGTAAGTTCTCTAACAACTTTAATCACCTGAATCTTCTTGTCTCCTGCTGAAGAGAGAATTACATCAAAGCTTGATTTCTCTTCCGCTGCCGGTGCTGCTCCTCCAGCTGCCGGCGCTGCTGCCATTGCAACTGGCGCTGCTGCTGTAACTCCATATCTCTCTTCAAATTCCTTTATAAACTTTGACATGTCTAATACTGTCATATTATCGAAAAACTCGAAAACCTGTTCTCTTGTTACTCCTGCCATTATTAAATAACCTCCTGGTATATTTTTAAACCTTAAAACTAATTGCTTTTTTTGTTCTTTAATGCTTCAGCTGCATAAGCAAATGTTGCAATTGTAGCATTTAGGGTGCCGGCCATCTTGCTTAGCGGCGCTTGAAGAACTCCGGCAAGCATACTCAACAGAATCTCTCTTGGCGGCAGCGCTGCTAACGACTTTATCTCCTGCACATTGCAGAACATCCCTTCGACCACTCCACCGCTTATCTTAAGCTTCTCATTTTTTTTGGAGTACTCGAGGACTCTCTTTGCAACCTGAACAGGATCTGAATAACCGATTGCAACACCTACAGTACCCTTAAACAAATCATTTGCCGGAGAGATAGACGTAGTGCTCGCAGCTGATTTTGCAAGAGTATTCTTGACAACTTTATACTCTATGTCTGCACCGCGCAGGTTCTTCCTGAATTCAAAGAGTTCAGCTACAGTAAGGCCTTTATAATCAGTGAATACAACCGCCTTTGCCTTGCTGAATTTATCTTTGAGATCTGCTATAAGGTTTGCTTTTTCTGCCCTTTTCAGTTTCTCCTCCTTTCCCAGAGACCGAGTCAAGCAACTTTACCATTGCGTGACTACGAGGAAAGTGTCTCGGCAGGCTGGCTTTTTTACCGATTAAAGCCCGGTTAATGTTTTCCGGACTGCCCGCTGTCTCTGACTTTAGTTTTAAATTTTATTTTTAAAATTTCTATTTTACAAAACTACTTTACTGTCATGCTTCCAACATCTATCTTTAAGCCAGGCCCCATTGTAGATGAGACAGATATCTTTTTGAGATATTTACCCTTGCTTGTTGCAGGCTTGGACTTAACAATAGAATCAATAATGACCGTTGCATTCTCTACAAGCTTTTGCTTGTCGAATGATACCTTTCCAATAGAAACATGTATTATTCCGGCCTTCTCAGTCTTGTATTCAACCTTGCCTGATTTGAGCTCTTTTACGGCCTTTCCAACATCGAATGTAACAGTGCCAAGCTTTGGGTTTGGCATCAGGCCTCTTGGTCCTAAAACCTTTCCAAGTTTTCCAACAAGCCCCATTATCTCAGGAGTGGCAACCACCTTGTCAAAATCAAGCCATCCCTTCTGAACCTTATCAACAAAATCCTCAGCTCCGACAAAATCTGCGCCTGCATCTCTTGCCTCTTTTTCTTTTTCTCCCTTTGCAAACACAAGAACCTTTACTTTCTTCCCTGTGCCGTGCGGAAGCACAACTGCGCCTCTTATCATCTGGTCAGTCTTTTTTGCATCAATTCCCAGATTTATTGCAATATCAACACCCTCGTCAAATTTGGTAAATTTAGCATCTTTTACAATGCCAATTGCCTCTTCAAGAGAGTATTCTTTTTCTCTTTCTACTTTTTCTCTAGCCGCTGTTATTTTTTTAGCCATTTTATATTCCCCCAATTACTATATCTTTAATCAGTGACATCCACTCCCATGCTTCTTGCAGTGCCGCGTATAATCTTTGCTGCCTGCTCAAGGGAGCTTGCATTGAGGTCAGGTAGTTTTGTGCGGGCTATATCCAAGACCTGTGCAGAAGTCAATTTGCCAACCTTATCCTTATTTGGAACACCTGAACCTTTAATAATGCCTGCTGCCTTCTTAATAAGTTCAGATGCAGGCGGAGTTTTTGTTATAAAGGTGAATGACCTGTCTGAATATATTGTGAGAACGACAGGAATAATAGTATCACCCAATGCCTGTGTCTGCGCATTAAATTGTTTGCAAAACTCCATAATATTGATACCATGCGGACCAAGCGCCGGACCTACAGGCGGAGCAGGATTTGCTTTTCCTGCTGATATCTGAAGCTTTACCAGCGCACTTACATCTTTCTTAGCCATTTATACCTCCAAAATTATTAAATCCAATATTTATAAAAACTACAAATTTATTATCTATGCCTTTTCCACTTGGAAAAAATTCAGCTCAACAGGCGTCTGTCTGCCGAATATGCTGACCATAACGTGAAGCCTTCCATGATCCATATCAACATCTTCAACATATCCAGTAAAATTGGAGAATGGTCCATCTATTATTCTTACGCTTTCATTCTTCTGATATTGGGTCTTGACCTGAACAGCATGACCCTTTTCCATCTGCTGCAATATGACTTCTATCTCTTCATTAGAAAGTGCAACTGGTTTTGAGCCTCCCACAAATCCTGTTACTCTTGGACTCTTTCTTATAAGATGCCAAGTCTCATCATCAAGCTCCATCTCCACCAATATATAACCAGGATAGAATTTTTTATCACTCTCTCTTTTTTTCTTACTGCTGCCGCGGAGCTCGACTACTTTCTCTGTTGGAACAAGTATCCTTGATATCCTTTCTTCAAGATTCAGCTTCTTGGCCATATCTTCTATAGACTGTCTGACCTTTTCCTCAGAGCCAGAATATGTGTGAATTACATACCAGCTTTTTTCCATTTCTCTCCTTACCTCAATAACCTGCTGACAAATTTTGCGAGACCAAGATCAACAATGCCCAAGAATACCGAAATAACTATGACTGTAATTATGACCACCCATGTAGAACCCTTAAGTTCCTCCCAGCTTGGGTAGGTAACCTTTCTTATCTCTACATTCACTTCTTTAAAAAATTCTCTCAGCTTCTGCATCTCTTGCCTCTTTTCTATCCTCTTTAATAGTTATATGGCAGGCCAGGAGGGATTTGAACCCCCAACCCCCGGATTTGGAGTCCGACGCTCTGCCGTTAGAGCTACTGGCCTTTTCCTATGCCTTAGTCTCCTTGTGCAGTGTGTGCTTTCTGCAATGCCTGCAATATTTTTTCAGCTGCAATTTCTCAGTTGTGTTTTTTTTGTTCTTCATGCTCGAATAGTTTCTATTCTTGCAATCACCGCACTGAAAAAGAATTATCTCACGCATTTCTTATCTCCCTGCCTCCATTACTTTTTATGCAATCACCTCAGTTACGACTCCAGCGCCCACTGTACGTCCGCCTTCTCTTATTGCAAACCTCAGTTCTTTTTCCATGGCTATCGGCGCTATTAACTCTACTGTTATTGTTACGTTGTCTCCAGGCATTACCATCTC